>DATIWA010000403.1:0-14015 GCA_035465515.1 Candidatus Limnocylindrales bacterium
CCACGGCAACGTTGATCCTGACCTGCCACCGGCTCAACAGGCCTGCCTTTTGTGGCGATGGGCGGAGGGATGAGTCATGGATCCAAAAATACTGATTGAGAAACTGGCTGCAAGCGCGGGTCACGTACCGGCCCAGGCCAACGTACTTGCCCTGCGGCAGCACCCGCTGGACGAACTTGAAAGCCGCACAAAACGTTTCCTGGCAACCCTGGGGGAAGTCTACAAACAGCCCCTGCAGCGCGGAGAATGGGTCGCGCGCCAGAATCGCACGCTGATTCGCATGCCGCTCGGGGCCACCGCGGTGCTCTACCATGACTCCGGCGCCCTCTCCTTGCGCACCGGCTTGGATCCCATGGAAGCGCTTTTCCCGGAAATGGGAGCTCCGCAAACCCTGGGCAAACTCGTGGAAGATGTAATGGTCCAGAGCAAGGTAAAGGACCTTATCGGCCCGGGCACGTCCTTGAAATTCGAGCGGCTCTGGCAGATCAAGGCCGCAGCCGCCGGACGTGAAGGGAAAACAGTCAAGCCGGTAAAACCCGTGCTTTGCCGTGTGGTCGGCGCATACCGGCATTTTGTGGAAGATCTTCCGGTATGGGGCCCTGCCTCAGTGGCGATCCAGGTGGCGGCGGGAGGCAAACTCGACGCTCTCCGTATTCACGTGCGTGAGACGTCGGGCGACGTCATTGACCGTCCTGCCATTCTTCCGCCGGAGCAGGCTGCCCGCCGCATTGCTCTGGAAGTGGTGAGGCTCATGGGCAAGTCGAAGCTCAACCTGGATGAGGCCGCAAAACCAGAATGGTTGCGCTTCGGATACGTGAGTCTCTCAAGAACCAAACCACAGCGTCTGCTGGCGCCGGTATATATGGCTGCCGTCCGCATCGTGACCCAGCAGGAGTCGCAAGGCTACATGTTCGCTGTGCCGGCAACCGAAGTTGCTTATCTGTCGCTGCCCCTGGTCGGCTTTGACGCGCCTCCCAGCCGGCGGCGGCCGGAAGCGGTCGCGGCTGAGGTGAAGGAGGCTGCGTAGACGAGAGCGACGCTGAGCATCCTCCAGGAGCGTTTCTCGTAAATTGGAACGATGCACATTAACCGGGCCTGGTGGGAGCCGGGATGACCATCTCCCACAAGGCCCTCTTTATTCAGGAGTGGGCGTTCTCCCCTCACTAAGACAATCTTGCTTCTCTGGCGCACAGGCAGGAGGGCTAGAGCAGGGAAGACTTTCTGCGCAAATAGCGGAAGCAGGATCTCAATACTTCACAATTGCCGCAAATGACTGCGGATCAAGGCTGGCTCCGCCCACCAGGGCGCCATCAATCTCGGGCTGTGCCATCAGGGCCTTGGCGTTTTCCGGCTTGACGCTCCCGCCGTAAAGCATACGCATCTGTCCGGCTACGCCTTCGCCGAAGGCCTTCGCCGCTTGAGCGCGAATCACGCGATGGGCGTCAGCCGCCATGTCCGGCGTCGCTGTTTTTCCCGTGCCAATGGCCCATACAGGTTCATAAGCGATCACCATCGGGATGGCATCGCCCCCGGAGAGATCTCGGAAAGCAATTCCGCATTGCCGTTCCAGGACCTTCTCGGTCAGCCCGCCTTCGCGCTCCTCAAGCAATTCTCCGACGCAGACAATGGGCTTGAGGCCGGCTGCCAGCGCCGCCTTTAGCTTGCGATTCACAGTGTCATCCGTCTCCCCAAAGTACTGCCTCCGCTCGGAGTGGCCGATAATGACATGACTGCACGCGGCGCTCAGCAACATCTGGGCGGAGGTGGCCCCGGTAAATGCGCCTTCCTTCTCCCAGAACATGTCCTGGCCGCCTACGCCGATCCCGCTGCCTTGCACCGCCTCAACCGTGGCTGGAATCGAGATAAACGGCGGGCAGAGGACGACTTCGTCGCGCATGTGGCCCCGGACGTGGGGCAGAAAGGCCGAAACAAACTCCCGCGCCTGCTGTGGCGTCTTGTACATCTTCCAGTTGGCGGCAATCAGCTTTTTTCTCATGGAATGGCTTCAGCCTTGATCTGAAAATGCGGAAAGGCCCTGGAGAGTTCCTGGGCCGCGCGCGAGTAGGCGGCGTGGGAGCGCGCATCAAACAAAACAAAGCGCACCAGCAGCACCGAGCGCGGCTGATGCAGCAGATCGGCCACAGTGCGCAGGGCAATGCGGGCCGCGTCCAGCACAGGATATCCGAATGCGCCGGTGGAGATGGAAGGGAAGCTCATGCTGGCGCAGCCCAGCCGGTTGGCTTCTTCCATGCAATGGCAGTAGCAGCTTTCGAGGATTTGCGGTTCATTTCGTTCACCGCCCTGCCACACCGGTCCTACCGTGTGGATCACGTAACGGGCAGCGAGTTCGCCGCCGGAGGTGGCGACCGCCTGTCCCGCGGGTAAAGGCCCGCGCTGTTCGCGTATCTTCTTGCACTCGTTAAGAAGCCGGGGACCGGCAGCGCGATGAATGGCTCCATCCACGCCGCCCCCGCCCATCAATGAGGAATTGGCGGCGTTAACGATCGCATCGGTGGTCTCCGTAACGATATTTCCCTCGACCAGTTCCAGTCTGGCCCGCTCGCCGATACGGTAACGCACATGCGAACTCATCAGCTTACTTGTCTGTGAGTGCTTCCACGCCAGGCAGCTTCTTGCCTTCCAGAAACTCGAGCGAAGCGCCTCCCCCGGTCGAGATATGAGTGATCTTGTCCGCCACGCCCGATTGGTGTACGGCCGCGACTGAGTCGCCCCCGCCCACAATCGAAATGGCCTTGCTGTTGGCCGCCACCGCCTGGGCAATCTGCATTGTGCCCCTGGCGAACGGCGCAACCTCAAACACGCCCATGGGGCCGTTCCACACAATCGTTTTTGCCTCGGCAATCTCGTTGGCAAAGGCCGCAACCGTTTCCGGGCCGATATCCAGGCCCATTTGGTCCTCAGGTATGCCCTGATCAGTCTGGACGATCCGGGTGGCCGCGCCGGCGTCAATCTTCTCCGCAATTACGTGGTCCAGGGGAAGAGGGAAGCGCACATTCTTGAACTGCGCTTCCGCCAGGAGCTCTTTCGCCAGTTCAATTTTGTCTTCCTCCACCAGTGACTTGCCGACCTTCTTGCCCTGGGCTTTCAGGAACGTATAGGCCATCGCTCCGCCGATCAGCAGGGCATCCACCTTCCCCAGCAGGTTCCGTATGACGTCAATCTTGTCGGAAACTTTCGCCCCGCCGATGATCGCCACAAACGGCGCCTCGGGATGGATCGTTGCTTTGCCCAGGTATTCCAGTTCCTTCTGCATCAGCAATCCGGCCGCGGCCTTGTCCAGGAAATGGGTAATGCCGACCGTGGAAGCATGCGCCCGGTGCGCTGTGCCGAACGCGTCATTCACGTACACATCCGCCAGGTGGGCCAGGGAACGCGAAAATTTCTCGTCATTGGCTTCTTCTTCGGCGTGAAAGCGCAGGTTTTCCAGCAGAAGGGTCTGGCCTTTCTCCAACTTGTGGGCCATTTCTTCCGCTGCAAGACCAACGCAGTCGGGCGCAAAGCCGACATTACAGCTGCGTCCCAGCTTCTGATCGAGCAGAATCCGCAGCCGCTCGGCCGCTGGTTTCAGGCTCATTTTCATGTTCACCTTGCCCTTGGGGCGGCCCAGGTGCGACGCCAGGATCAAGCGCGCTCCTTTTCGCAGCGCGTACTCGATGGTCGGCAGGGTTTCGCGGATCCGCGTGTCATCGGTGACCCGCCCGTCTTCTGACAGAGGCACATTGAAATCCACGCGCATAAAAACGCGCTGCCCCTCCAGGTTCAGGTCCTGTATGGAAAGCTTGGTCTTGGTCTTTTCAATAACCGGCATTTAGAACCCCTTTTTGCCGAGAAAATGGATCAGGTCGCGGACGCGGCAGGAATAACCCCACTCGTTGTCGTACCACGCTATGACCTTGACGCAGTTGCCGTTGACCACGCGGGTGAGGGGCGCATCCACGATCGACGAGCGCTCGTCGCCGCGGTAGTCCACGGAGACAAGTTCTTCGCTGGTGCAGCCCAGGATGCCCTTCATGGGGCCGTCGGCGGCCGCCTGCATGGCTTTGTTCACCTCTTCCACGCTGGTGCTTTTCTCCACGAAGGCCACCAGGTCCACCACGGAAACATTGGGCGTCGGTACGCGCATGGCAAAACCGTCGAGTTTGCCCTTCAACTCCGGGATCACCAGGTGCAGGGCCTTGGCCGCCCCCGTTGACGTCGGGATCATGGAAATGGCCGCCGCGCGTGCGCGCCGCAGGTCCTTGTGCGGGAAATCAAGGATGACCTGGTCGTTCGTATAAGAGTGAATCGTTGTCATGGTGCCGCTTTGGATCTTGAAACTGTCGTGCAGCACCTTGGCCACCGGGGCCAGGCAGTTCGTGGTGCACGATGCGTTGGAAATGATGTGGTGCTTTGCCGGATCGTATTTCCCCTCATTCACACCCAGCACAATGGTCACGTCTTCGTTTTTGGCCGGGGCGGAAATCACCACCTTCTTGACCGGCCCTTTCAGGTGCGCTTTGGCTTTTTCCGCGTCGGTAAACTTTCCCGTGGACTCGAGGACCAGTTGGGCGCCTACCGATCCCCAATCCAACGCCGCCGGGTCCTTCTCCGAAAAGACCTTGATCGCCTTGCCGTTAATGCTGATGGCATCTCCGCTGGCTTTGATGTCCTGCTTAAGATTGCCGAGAATCGAGTCGTACTTGAGCAGATGGGCCAGGGTAGCAGGACTGGTGAGGTCGTTCACCGCAACAAATTCGATATTCGGATCGTCAATCGCGGCCCGCAGCACGTTGCGTCCGATTCGCCCAAAGCCGTTGATGCCAACTTTAATTGCCATTGATGCCAGTTCCTCCAAGGAGAAATTCGGGGACTATTTGGGAAAAGTGAGCTGCCTGTAGATGACGTCCGCTCGACCGAACAAAACTTATCAGGGTAGCAGAGATACTAAATTCGTAGCAACTTAAGCTGTTTTGATTCATGTGATTGGACACCCGGGAAGGCCCCTCTGTTGCTGCCTACACAGAAGTTTTTTGGATGCAGGGAATCACCCCCAGGTCGGCCAGGGCGGCCTCAGCGGCGGTACAAATAGAGCGTGTAGTCCACATTGCCCTCTGATTTCACGGGTACTTCGCGCTCCGATTTCCAGCCTGGAATGGGATAGTCGAGGGATACCACGCGGGCGCCGCGAGCCAACTGGCTGGCCATGCGCGGGCCCAAGTGGCCGTTTACCTGCGTAAGAAGGTAAAGGACCACAACGGTGGCGTCCCGCATGTCAGCCTTGAAGATGTCCTCCTGGCGGAAGAGCACCCGGCCTTCCAGTCCGTACTCCCGCGCCTTCTGACCCGAGTGGCGGCAGAGCTTTTCATCCAGTTCAATTCCCACGGCCCTGCAGCCGAACTCCTGCGCCGCCATGATGGGAATGCGTCCGTCTCCGGACCCGAGATCGTACACCAGATCCTTGGCCTGGACTTCTGCCAGTTCCAGCATCTGCCTGCATACGGCCCAGGGAGTGGGCGCAAAAAAAGACGCTGTGCGGAGTTCTTCCAGAGCCTGCTCAGCCGATCCTAGGGATGTGCGGGAACGAAACAGACTGAAACGCATAAAAATTTGTGCCGCGGAGCCGGACCGCGGCACTCTTGATTCCTTGGGGGGGGACCTACTTCTTGCTGCCTGCTTCTTTTGCCGCTGCCGCTGCGCCGGCATCGTTCTTCTTCATCTTGATGTGCCCGTTCGTCCTGGCTGCCTTGGCTTCAGCTGCGCCTTTCCTTTCCTTAATGGCGGCATGGTTTGCGGCAGCTGCGTTTTCTTTCTTTGCCTTGGCCTGCTTTACCGTGCTTGCCTTCTTGGTGGCTTCTTTGCTGCCTTTGAGAACCTGGGCGTGGGCGGGGACACTCCAGCCAGCCAACCCGATCATCGAGAGCAACGCCAGTAGCATCTTGCGCATAGTTTCTCCTTTTGGAAAGACCCACCCTGCCACAGACAGGGACTTGCCTGCCAGGACTAACGAAGTGGCTGGGGGAGGGTTGCGGGGCGGAATTATAGCAACTTACCTCGCTGGTTCAAGAAGATTCTCAAAATATTTGCGCGCCCAACGCGCCACCGGCTTGGCGACGTTCAGAGGTGCCTGCCTTGGAACTCCCTGGAGGTTGCAACTTCTTGTATTCGTGTGTTACACACGAGTCATGCGCAACTGGATGCGCGAGCGCATGAGGCGCCGTAAAAAGAAACAGGAAAACCCGTCAGAAGCAACGGGCAAGGTAGGGCAGCAAAAGCCCCCGGTGGATCAATACCACCCCGAGCCCATCGTTCCCACCTACGACGAGCCGGCACCGGAGTCTCAGGACCAGGCCGAGTTCACCGAGGCACTCCCGGCGGAAGACGCCCGAGTGGAAACAGAGGTCCAACCGGAAGAACCCTCCAGCCCCGCTCCCGAGCCGAGGCCGGTGGCGGCAGCCAAGAGTACGCGACCCCCTAAAGGTGTCGTGGTCCTGGCAATCGGCCTCCCTGGATCAGGCAAAACCACCTGGTTCAAGCGTCGCGGCGTTACCCCTTTGTCCAGCGATCTGCTCCGCTCCATCCTTTTCGACGACATCACCGAGCAGCGATACCAGGGCCTGGTTTTCTCCACTCTGCGCTCCTTGCTCCGGGCCCGGCTGATCGCCCGCATGCCCTGGAACTATGTTGACGCCAGCAACCTGTCTTCCCATGAGCGCAGGCAATGGATCAAGATGGCTAAAGGCTTTGGATATGAGGTTCATGCCGTATTCTTTGATGTTCCACTTGAGGTTTGTCTGGAGCGGAACCGGAAGCGGGAACGCCAGGTCAAGGAAGAGGTGGTCCAGAAGATGGCCGCCAAGCTCAAGGCCCCATCCTTTGAAGAGGGATTCGCCAAAATTACGGTTGTTCGGGTCAAGAAGACACCAGGCGAGTAGGTAGCGGCAGAAGCAGGGAACCAAGCCAGGGCCTTCGCCGTCACCCTCCGTGCGCGAAGTGCAGAAGGCCGAAAACATACAGCCACAGAATCCCCATAAAGTGCCAGTACCACGCGGTGACTTCAAGGGCAATCTGGCGGGATTCGAAGCGCCTTTTGATCCAGTTCCCGCTTGCGGCAAAGATGAGCCCTATCAGTCCTCCCATCAAATGCAAAGCGTGGGTCCCGGTAAGCATGAAGAAGAAAAAGCTGCTTGGGTGGGAATCCAGGAAAAGTCCTTGCGCATTCAGGCCTTTCCAGACCAGGACTTGGCCGGCCAGAAACGCAAAGCCGAGCAATAGCGTTATTCCCAGCCATGGCACATGGCGTCCGCCGTGCGGCGGAATCACACCAAGCTCGTAGAATTCAGAATCCCGCATCATGCGCCGCCGCGCGAGTTCCAGCGTGAGGCTACTCAGCAGCAGGATGGAGGTATTGATCCACAACTGCTCATAGGGGAGGTGAAAAGGGTACCAGTCGCTGATGAAGCGGCGCTGCGCGGGATCATAGGGGCCCATGCTCAAGCGCCAGAGGTAGGCGCTGGTAAGCCCGATGAACAACGTGCTGACCGAAATGATGCACAGGACCATGGCCACGCGGTAGCGGCGCAGCCGCTGCCTGCGCGACGGGAAGCCGGAGTTGTCGTTGTCCCCGTCGTCTCCGCCGCCCCCATAGCCCCGGCGGTGAGGAATCTTGCCCGGCCCTCCACCACCCAGCTTCGGCTTGCGCTCTACATCAACATGGTCGCCAATCAGGGGCATAAGACTCTCAGATGAAGCTCAGTTCGTTGTGGTGGCTGGAGAATCCTGCATCAGAAAATCTTCCTTCCTCCCCGGAACGCTGTATTCATACGCTCCGTGGTTGACCGCGGGCCCATGGTGATTGAAGCCGGCAGCGGGAGTCGGGGAAGGCAGCGTCCACTCCAGGGTCGTACAATCCCAGGGATTGGCGGCTGCCGCGCGCCCGCGAAAGATACTCCAGAAGAGGTTCACCAGGAACAATACCTGCGCTGCGATTGTCACGATGGCGGCCAGGGTGATGAATTTCTGCAATGGCGCCATGGCCGCGACATATTGTACGCCCGTCAGTTCCGAGTAGCGGCGCGGGTGCCCTGCGGCGCCCAGCAGATGCATGGGTACGAAGATGGCGTAAGCGCCCGTAAACGTTATCCAGAAGTGCAAAGCGCCCAGTCTCTCATTCATCATGCGGCCAAACATTTTTGGAAACCAGAAATGCGTGGCGGCAAAAATCGCGAATAGCCCGGCCATGGCCATGATGAGATGAAAATGGGCCACCACGAAGTAAGTATCGTGCAGATAGACGTCAAGAGAAGGCTGCGCCAGCAGCGGCCCGGTTAGCCCCCCGGTAATGAACAACGAGACAAATCCGGACGAGAACAGCAGGGGAGTGCTGAAGCGGATTGTTCCTCCGTAAAGGGTTCCCATCCAGTTGAAAACCTTGATCGCCGAAGGCACGGCGATAGCGGTGGTCAGCGCGGAGAACGCAAATCCTTCGTACGGATTCATGCCGCTGACGAACATGTGGTGTCCCCACACTGTGAATCCCATGGCGCCAATGGCAATCGTCGCCCCGACCATGGCTTTATAGCCGAATACCGGTTTCCGCGAAAACACTGACAGCAGGTGCGAGGTGAGTCCCATCCCCGGCAGGATGGCAATGTAAACCTCGGGATGTCCGAAGAACCAGAACAAGTGCTGCCATAAGAGGGGCGAGCCTCCCTGGTGCTGCAGAACCGCCTTGCCGCTGACGATGAGTCCGCCGGGCACAAAGAAATTGGTCCCGGAATGGCGGTCCATAAGCAAAAGCACCAGAGCCGCCAGCAGAATGCTGAACGCCAGCAGGCTCAGGATGGCCGTTACGAACCATGCCCAGCAGGTCAAGGGCATCCTCAGCCACTGCATCCCCGGGGCGCGCAGCTTCACCGTGGTAGTGACAAAGTTGATTGCGCTCATCACCGTCCCGATGCAGAACAACCCGATGCTCACCAGCCACAAATCCGTTCCCAGTCCCTGGCCCGGTCCCGCTGCAGCGATGGCGCTGAGCGGGGGATACTGCGTCCAGCCGGCAACCGAGGCGCCGCCCGGGACAAAGAAAGCTGCAATGAGGACGAAAAAAGAAAGCAGCGAAGTCCAGAAGCCCAGCATGTTGAGCCAGGGAAACGCCATGTTGGAAGCACCCAGCTGCAGCGGTAGAAAATACGTCCCAAACCCGTTCTGCGGCACGGTCGAAAGCACAAAGAAGACCATCAGCGTGCCGTGAATGGTCAGATAGCCGAGGTAATCTTCCGGCTTGATCTCGCCTATCAGCGGCATCGACGCGCGCGGCCAGACCAGGTGGATTCGCATGAGCAGGGAAAGGGCCGTCCCGAAAAGCACCGCGGCCAGCGATAGAAAGAAATACTGGATCCCGATCACTTTATGGTCGGCGCTGAATACGTACCGGCGCAGGAACCCGCCGGTCATCGGAGCCGCGGCGATGGGGGAGCTTTGCTGCATTTAATTCGCAACCTCCCGTGCTTTGAGCCACGCCGCGAACTGCTCGTCGGAGAGCACTCTCACCAGCGCGCGCATACGGTAATGGCCTATCCCACACAGCTCCGCGCAGGCGACCTCATAATTTCCGGTCTGCGTCGGGCGCAGATGCGTTCGGATGTACATGCCAGGCACGGCGTCCTGCTTAAAGCGCATGGCAGGAATAAAAAGGCTGTGAATGACGTCTTGCGCGTGCAGGTCCAATTCAACGTCATGGTTGACGGGCAGGACCAGCGCTGTCGAAACGATGTCGTCCTGGCCGGCGGGGTCCTGGGGATCGATGCCCAGCGGATTGCCTTCTTCCGGTTTGGCGAACTTCTGCGCGTCAACCCGGCCGAATTTTCCGTCCTTGCCGGGGTATCGGAAATACCACTGAAACTGGGCTCCGGTCACCTCGACCGGAATGGCGCCTTTGTCCGGCTGGTGCAACATCATGCGGGACCAGAGACGGCCGCCTGAAAGATGAAACCAGACAAACAGGGCGGCCACGGCCACGGTCCATCCGACCTCAGCCCGCCAGTTCCCGGGATAGTAAGTGGCCCTCTTCTTCCGCCGCCCACGCAGCAAAACCACCATGAGCAACAGTTGCGATGCAATGAACAGCGAGCCCAGGAGCCAGAATGCGGTGTGAAATTCGTGGTCCACCGACGCCGCGTAGCCGGAAACTCCAACAGGGAACCACCAGGGATGGACGACAAACAGGTAGATGCAGGCCAGTGTAACCAGAAAAAGCGCAAGCAGGAGCGCAATGGCCATCAGCGCGGGCGCTCCCCGTTCCTCACCAGCTTGAGAAACTCCTGGTGCACTCGCTTGTCCTGCGACAATTCAGGATGAAAGGTGGCCGCCATGATTTTTCCCTGGCGCACCAATACCGGATCGCCACCCGCACTCGCCAGGACTTCAACATCCTTGCCGGTATTCACGATTTTTGGCGCGCGGATAAATACCATCTCCAGGGGCTGGTCTCCAAGTTTGGTGCCGGCTTCGAGGATTGAGCTGTCAATCTGGCGCCCGTAAGCATTGCGCCTGATTCGTATGTCGAGTGCTCCCAGAGACTGCTGCGGCGGGTTTTCTACTTCTTTGGCCAGCAGAATCGCCCCGGCACAAGTGCCGAAAGCCGGCTGGGTGCTCACGAAGTCGCGCAGCTTGTCGAGAAATCCGCGTTCGGCCAGAAAATTGAGGAAGGTGCTGGACTCCCCTCCGGGGATCACGATGGCGTCAATCAAGTCCAGTTGTTCGGGTTTGCGCACCAGAGTGACCTCGGCGCCCAGTTCCTGCAGGCGCCTCTTATGCGCTTCATAGTCACCCTGAATTGCCAATACGCCAACGTTCATAAAAGGGGGATCCCGCAGCCGAAGTAACTTGCTGGCGTGTCACTCTGACCAATTTACTGAATCACTAAATTACCTTGAACCGGAAGCTGGCCTACCAGCCCCTGGTCTGCAGCATGTCTGATTCTTCCATCGCTGCCACAGCCAGTCCTTTCATCGCGCCGGTCAGGTCCTGGCTGACTTCAAGCAGCACTTTAGGATCATCAAAGTGAGTGGTGGCGCGAACGATGGCCCGAGCGCGCTTTTCCGCCTCAGCCGGCTCGCAGAAGGTCACCGAATCCGCCATAAAGATTCCCGAGCCCACGAATACCGCCTCTGCTCCGAGTTGCCGAACCAGGGCCGCATCAGCCGGAGTGGCTATCCCGCCGGCGGAGAAATTTGGTACCGGCAGCTTTCCCGTTTTTGCCACCATCCGCACCAACTCATAGGGGGCCCTGAGCTCCTTGGCTTGAGCATAAAGCTCTTCTTCGGAAAGAACCGTTAACTGCTTCATATCACGGACGATCTGCCTCAGGTGCTTGACGGCATGGACGACATCGCCGGTTCCAGCCTCCCCTTTGGTACGGATCATGGCCGCGCCTTCTGAGATGCGCCGCAGGGCCTCGCCCAGATCACGCGCGCCGCATACAAAGGGCACCCGGAAAGCATGTTTGTCAACGTGGTGGGCTTCATCCGCGGGGGTCAGAACTTCAGACTCGTCAACGTAATCCACGCCCAGTTCCTGGAGGATCTGGGCCTCGGCAAAATGGCCGATGCGGCACTTGGCCATGACCGGGATGGAGACGGTGTCCATGATCTCGCGAATCTTCTTCGGGGAGGCCATGCGGGCCACGCCGCCCTGGGCCCGGATCTGCGCCGGTACGCGCTCCAGAGCCATGACCGCAACCGCGCCGGCTTTCTCCGCGATGGCCGCCTGGCTGGCGTCGGTCACGTCCATGATCACGCCGCCCTTGAGCATCTCTGCCAGGCCGGTTTTCAGCCGCAACCCTGTATTCCCGTTCAACTCAGACATAACTTAACTCCTGCCGCACGCCACAACGTGCCCAAACTCTGTGGTGAAACTCTATTTTAACGCTTTGCAGGCGCTTCTGCCGGAACTTACAGTGTCCGCGAAGATTGGACTGCTGCGCGACGCAGATGGATGCAGAGATTCTGCCTGCATCAGCCCTCAATCCAATTGCTTCAGGTGCCTGGCAAACATTCTGCCGATGTCTACCGCCACGAATGTTCCGGAACTGCGGGCCAGGACTTCACCCTTGCGGTTGGTGATCTCCGCGACATTGGTGTGTTCGCGCCCGGAGACATGCTGTTCGCGGCCAATTACGGTGAGCTGCTGGCCAAGGGGGACCGGCTTCAGGTACTCCACATGCATTGACCTGGTCAGCGCCACGACGCTGCGCAGCTTGTTTACCTTGCCCATGGCTTCATCCAGGATCGTGGCGATGATGCCTCCGTGGGCGTGCCCCGGCGGCCCCTGATAGGTTTCAGCCAGCTTGAACCTGCAGAAAGCCCGGTGGGCATCTTCATCGAAATAGAATTTCAGCTGGAGACCTTGAGAATTGTCCTTGCCGCAGGCGAAGCAGTTGTTCTGAAGCGGATGGCTTTTCCTGCCACGAGTAATGTGTCCGTGAGCTGGTTTTGCTTTGGCCATGGAAATCGAAAGGCGATTTTAGCACCCCGGCTAATCCATGTTCCGGCACGCCACCAGCTCCGCCGCAGCCTTTCCTTCAAGCGTCTCGTGATAATGCAGCACCCGCAGGGACGGGAAAGCACGAAGGAGTTCATTCGGCTGAAGCAGATATTTTGCATCGTCCGGGCCACCGGGAACTTTCATGCGGTCTACAGTGTAGGTCCGGTAGATCAGAAAGCCGCCCGGCCTGAGCGCGCCCAGCACAGCAGGGAAGAGTTCCCTGCGAAGAAAGTAGAAGACTGTGATCAGGTTGTAAACAGCCACGCCGAGGTCGCTCACCGTATTCAGGTCAACCAGGACGGTTTCTAAACTCGCTCCTTCAGTCGCGCTCAAGCGCGCGCCTTCAATCTCTTCTGCTTTCTTTCGGGCCAGTCCTAAACCTACCTCGGAAATGTCCATCAACTTGACGCGCCAGCCGCGCCGCGCCAGGAACAGAGCGTTTCGTCCGGCGCCGCCCGCCACGTCCAATGCGTTGCCCGGGGGGATTTTCGAGAGGAATTCGGCATGGGCCCGCTGAAGAAACTCGTCCGGCTCCGTCCATGATGCGGGGCTCTCGCTGTACCTGGTGTCCCAGCGGACCTTCTCTTCTGACTCGGCAGGGGGCATTGGATGATTTCCCTCTATCAAGAACTGCGAAAAATCGCGGTTTTCCTGCGCTATACTGACACAAGTGCCCCAGGTATCACAAAACGAACCAGGCAGGAAGACCTTCTACATCGAGACCTTCGGTTGCCAGATGAACGTGCACGACTCGGAAAAAGTCATTGGCACGCTCATGCGACAGGGCTACCGGCAGGTCGAAACGGTGGAAGAAGCCGACCTGGTCTTCTACAACACCTGCTCGATTCGCGACAAGGCCGAGCAGAAAGTGTTCCATCGCCTGAATGACTACAAGAAACTGCAGGCGCAGGGTAAAAAGTTTGCCGTTCTCGGCTGCGTGGCCCAGCAGGAGGGCGAAAGGATTTTCGAGAAGGCGCCGCACGTTTCGCTGGTCGCGGGATCGGCTTCGTATCGCAACCTGCCGCAGATGCTGGTGCAGATTGAAGCAGGGAACCGCAGGGTCACCGGACTCGATGACCGCCAGTCCGGCGATACCTTTGAAACAGAATTTACCGCCCGCAGTAATCCTCATCGCGGATACATCACCATTATCGAAGGCTGCGACAAGTTCTGCGCCTACTGCGTGGTCCCCTATACCCGTGGCAAGGAGCGAAGCCGCACATCGGACTCGGTGCTGGCGGAGGCCCGGCAGATGGCCGACCTCGGATACACCGATATCCAGTTGCTGGGTCAGAATGTTAACGCTTACGCCGATCCTCAACAGAAGATGAGTTTCGCCGAGCTTCTGTTTGCCGTGGGCCAGGTGCCGGGAGTACGCCGCGTGCGCTTCACAACTTCTCATCCGCGGCACTTCAGCAAGGACATTGTCGAGGCCATTGACGCCTCGCCGGCGCTTTGCGATCACATCCATC
>DATIWA010000404.1:0-1894 GCA_035465515.1 Candidatus Limnocylindrales bacterium
CCACGCGTTGCTCAGCTCTGCCTGTCCGCCGCTGGTGGGTTTCAGCTCCACGCTATGCTTCAAGACGGTTGCGGCATTTGCGAAATCTCCGGACCTGGCCAGGGCGAGGCCGAGATTCAGGTTGGCCTCAAACCATCCGGGAGAGAGTTCTACGGCTTTGCGATACGCCGCCACGGCTTCCGGCGTTCTTCCCAAATGACTTTGCGCATAACCAAGGTCGAACCACGCCTGGGGATTGCGGGGCTGGCGACTGACTGCTATCTGGAGTTTCTCGGCGGCCTCTGAGTATTTCTGGCCCTGCAGCAACGACTCGGCATCCCGGAGCCCATCAGCGCTGTGTTCCGGCGCCTTTGCAACCGGTTTGGGGCTTCCGGCGGGCTGTTGAGCGGGCGAGCAGGCGGCCAGCAATGCCAGAAGGGCCGCCGTAATGAAACTACGCTTTGCCGTTGCCATTGGATTGGGCGTTATCACTCTTTAAGATGCGGGCCAGCCACTTACCTGTATATGATTTTGAAGATTTTGCCACTGCTTCCGGAGGACCGGCAATCACGACTTCACCACCGCGGTTACCGCCTTCAGGCCCGAGATCCAGAACCCAGTCCGCCGTCTTGATGATGTCCATGTTGTGTTCAATGACCACAACGGAGCCGCCCGCTTCGATCAGCTTGCGAAAGGCGGTCAGCAGTTTGCTGACATCGTCAAAATGCAGGCCCGTGGTGGGTTCATCAAAGATGTAAAGCGTGCCCTTGCCGGCGCGAGCACGCTTGCGCTGCTCCCGCTCTTCGTCGGTCTCCGGCTCAAAGTTGCGCGGGCGGCCCGCCGGGACGAGATGCGCGGCAAGCTTCATGCGCTGGGCTTCGCCGCCGCTCAGCGTAGTGGCTGACTGCCCAAGCCTGAGATATCCCAGCCCCACTTCTTCCAGGACCCGCAGCTTGTCAGTGATCTTGGGCTGCCCGGAGAAGAAGTGCATGGCTTCGCGCACGGTGAGGTTCAAAACGTCGTGAATGTTCTTGCCCTTATAGCGGACTTCCAGCACGCCGGGCTTGTAGCGCGTGCCTTTACAGTCTTCACAGATCAGCTCCACGTCAGCCAGGAACTGCATCTCCACGGTAACTGTGCCGTCGCCCTGGCAGGTTTCGCAGCGGCCGCCGGGAATATTGAATGAAAAATGCCCGGCTGCGTAACCGCGCTTTTGGGCTTCGGGGACGGAAGCAAAGACTTCCCGGATGGCGTCGAATGCCTTGATATAAGTCACCGGGTTGGAACGCGGCGTCCGGCCAATGGGAGACTGGTCCACCAGAACCACATCCGCCACATACTGGCCGCCGGTGACCTTTTTGAAGCCGTTGGCTGCCGGTCCAGGTCCGGCGGTGATGCCTTTTTCGGCAGCCAGGGCCTGGTAAAGAACGTCATGAACCAGGGTCGATTTTCCTGACCCGGACACGCCGGTTATCGCCACCAGCATGCCCAGCGGGATGTCCACATTGATGTTCTTGAGATTGTGGGCGCGCGCCCCTTCAATCCGGACCATCGGCGTTCCCGGAACGCGGCGGCTTTGCGGCACCTGAATCTGCAACTCGCGGCTGAGGTAGCGTCCGGTGAGGGAAGAGCTGAGCTTCTTGATCTCCGCATAGGAGGCAGCAGCCATCACGCGGCCGCCGTTCTCCCCGGCGCCGGGGCCAAGGTCCACGATGCGGTCCGCGGCGGACATAACGTCCGGATCGTGCTCCACCACCAGAATCGTATTTCCCAGATTGCGCAATTCATGCAGGATGCTGACCAGCCTGGCGGTATCGCGGCTGTGCAGCCCGATGGAGGGCTCATCCAGAACGTAAAGCGCCCCCACCAGACGCGAACCCAGTGAGGTGGCGAGTTGAATGCGCTGGGCCTCTCC
>DATIWA010000405.1:0-7052 GCA_035465515.1 Candidatus Limnocylindrales bacterium
GAACTGGAGCAGGGACGCATTCGCCTGGCAGCCGATGAAGGCGCGTTCCAGATCGTCTACTATGACAAGATCCTGCCGGTTGACCCCCAGACTGTTCCCATCATCTTCGACAGCGTGGCCGGTGAGATCAAGATGCAGGAATTACGCAACGTGCTGACGGGACTGCGCAACCTGCCGCCGCACAGCGCCACGGATGGAGAACAGGTGCGGCAACGCCGGCGCTTGATCCCTCCACTCACTGAATCCCTGCAGCGGCTGATCTCCGGCTCTGATGAGGTCCGCGCAATCGCGGAGAAGGCGGTGGCGCTTTGCAACGGGCGGCCCGGCGAGGCGCGCAGCTTTGACCGCCTGCACCGTTTGCTGGAAGCCCAGGTGTATCGCCTGGCGCACTGGCGTGTTTCCGGCGAAGAGATCAACTACCGCCGTTTTTTCGACATCAACGATCTCATCGGCCTGCGGATGGAAAACCCGCGGGTATTCGCGGCCACGCATCAACTTCTCCGCCATCTGCTGGCGGAAGACCTGATCCAGGGCGTGCGCATTGACCATTGCGACGGCCTGCTGAACCCGAAGCAATATCTTGTCCGGTTGCAGATGCTTTTCGCCGCCAGCCAGTGCATCGGGGCCGTGCCGCGCCCTCCGCTGGCGGAAAACGGCATTGAGCAGGAAGTGCAGCAGGTCTTCGGCCAGCATGACTGGATGAAGGACCATGCCCTGCTCTACACCGTCGTCGAAAAAGTCCTGGAACCGGGCGAAGAGATCCCCTGCGGATGGCCCGTGGATGGCGGTTCCGGCTACCAATTCACGCCGCTGGTCAACGGCCTGTTCATTGACCATCGTAACGAGCGGCAGTTCAGCAATCTCTACCACCGCTTCACCGGAAACTCCCATGACGTGGACACGCTGATCTACAACAGCAAGAAGTTGATCATGCATTCCTCGCTGGCCAGCGAGATCAATGTGCTGGCGCACCTGCTGGACGAGCTTTCCGTTGCCGACCGGTATGCCCGCGACTTCACCCGCAAGGCCCTGCGAGACGTGATCCGCGAAACCATTGCGTGCTTTCCCGTGTATCGCACCTACATTGACGAGCGCGGCCAGATGACCGAGCAGGACCGCCTGTATATCAATGAAGCGATCGTGCAGGCCAAGCGCCGCAATCCCGACAAGGCGCCGGCCAGCTTTGATTTCCTGCGCGACATTCTGCTGCTCAAGCACAGGGAAAGCGAGGACCAGACGGAGTCGTATCGCGCCAAATTGTATTTTGCCTTGAAGTTCCAGCAGGTCACCGGGCCGGTGATGGCCAAAGGGCTGGAAGACACCGCCTGCTACGTCTATAACCGTCTTATCTCCGTCAACGAGGTCGGCGGCTCACCCAAACAGTTTGGCACCCGCGTGGACGAATTTCACCTGGCCAACCTCAGACGGCAGGCACGCCTGCCTTTTTCCATGCTCGCCACCTCTACGCACGACACCAAACGCAGCGAAGATGTCCGCGCCCGGGTCGACGTGCTTTCTGAAATGCCGAAGAAATGGGGGGCGCAGGTCTTCAAATGGCGCAAACTCAACCGCAACAAGAAGCGCATGCTGGCCGACGGCCGCACCGTTCCGGACCTGAATGAGGAATACCTGCTGTACCAGATACTGGTCGGTTCCTTTCCGTTTGATCTCTCATCCGCCGCGGCGCAACAAACCTACATCGAGCGGATCAGGCAGTACATGAGCAAGGCCGTGCACGAAGCCAAGGTCAATCTGAGCTGGATCAATGATGACCCGGCGTATGTGGAAGCGCTCCAGCAATTCGTGGAAAAAATCCTTGCCGCGGGGAGCAGCAGCCGGCCGAACGCCTTCCTGGAGCAGTTGCACGCCTTCACTTCCGCCACGTCATTCTTCGGCGCCATCAATTCACTCGCGCAGCGCGTGCTCATGATCGCCTCCCCCGGCAACCCGGACATTTATCAGGGCGCCGAGCTGTGGGACCTCAGCCTGGTTGATCCGGACAACCGGCGTCCCGTGGACTTTAACCTTCGCGAACGGCTGCTGGTTGACCTGGACCACAGCACGGAAGAAAACGATCCGCTCCGTTTATGCGCCGAGTTGCTCGCCGATTACCAGGATGGGCGGATCAAGCTGTGGACCACGATGCAGGCACTGCGTTTACGCCGTGAAAGATCAGAGCTGTTCCACGCCGGCAGCTACACGCCGCTTTTTGCTTCGGAGCCAAAGCGGGACCACGTGGTGGCGTTTGCGCGCGAACGCAATGGCCAGATTGCCATTGCGGCGGTCCCCCGCCTGAGCCATACCCTGGCGGGCGGCGCGCTGCGTCCCCCGCTCGGCGAGCTGTGGGACACATCCGAGCTACAGGTGCCTTCGCGCAGCGCTGATTTCCTGGAAAACGTTTTTACCGGAGAAAAGATCAAGGTAAGTCCGAACCGGACATTGCTATGCCGCGAAATCTTCGCGCATTTCCCGGTGGCGCTGCTGGTCAGCAGCTGACCAAGCCGGTCCCCGGTCGGTAACAGATGACAAGGCAGCCAGCTTCTCCGCAAGAGCATCGCTGAGCGAGCCCTTTCTCAATCGCCAGCCCCAGTTGCCGTCGCTGCGCGAAGGCGTGTTCATGCGCGCCTCGCTGCCCAGACCAAGAACGTCCTGCACCGGCACCACCGCCATTCTGGCAACGGAGGCAAACGCCCCGCGGATGAACGCCCAGTGCATGCCGTCCTCCGCAGCGCCAAAGTATTCCAGGGCATGCTGCTTTTCATCAGGGCGGGCGCACTGCCACCACCCCGGCGTGGTGTCATTGTCATGGGTGCCGGTGTAGACCACGCAGTTCGGATCGAACTTGTGGGGGAGGTAGATGTGCGCTCCGGGATCGCCAAACCCGAATTGCAGGACCTTCATTCCGGGCACGCCGAGCCTGTCCCGCAACGCAAAGACTTCAGGCGTGATCATTCCCAGGTCTTCCGCGATGAACGGCAAGTCGCCCAGCCGCTCGCGCAGCACGCGGAACAAATCGTCCTGCGGGCCCTTGACCCAGCGGCCGTGAACTGCCGTTGCTTCCGAAGCGGGAATTTCCCAATAGCTCTCAAAGCCGCGAAAGTGGTCCAGCCGGACGACGTCACAGGTCTCCAGCGCCCAGGACATGCGATGCACCCACCAGTCGTAGTTCTGGCCCTTGCACACTTCCCAGCGATACAGCGGGTTGCCCCAGCGCTGGCCGGTGTCACTGAACGCATCCGGCGGAACGCCGGCGACCACAGTGGGGAGGAGGTTTTGATCGAGATGGAAGATATGCGGGTTGCGCCAGACATCGGCGCTGTCATAGTTCACAAAGATCGCCACGTCGCCCACGATCCTGATTCCACGGCGGGCGCAATATTGCCGCAAGGCCTGCCACTGTTCGAAGAAGGCAAACTGGATGGCGCGTTCGGCTTCCAGTTCCGGCTGATACTTCAGGCCGAAGTCGCGCAACGCCCCGGCTTCGCGCCGGGCCAGCCCCGGCGACCATGAGCTCCAGGTGGCGCCGTGATGCGCCTGGCGCATCACGTCAAACAGCACAAAGTCTTCCAGCCACCAGGCCTGTTCGCGTTTGAACTCTTCGAATCGTCCGCGGTCACTGCCGCGGCCTTCCAGAAAATTCTGCGCGGCTTCACGCAGAAGTGGCATTTTGAAAGCGATGACCTGTTCAAAATCCACGCGGTCCTGGAACACGGGCTGGTCTTTGAGTTTGTCCCTGCTGATCCAGCCGTGCTCGGCCAGGCGTTCCAGGCTGATGAGCAGAGGATTACCGGCAAATGCGGAGATCGCTGAGTAGGGCGAGTTTCCCATTCCCGGAGGCGAAAGCGGCAATATCTGCCAGAGGCCCAGCCGGCCACGCGCCAGGAAGTCGGCAAAGGCATAGGCTTCCGGACCAAAGTCCCCTATGCCGCCATGGGAGGGCAACGAAGTGGGGTGAAGCAGAATCCCGGCGGAACGTTCAAACATAGTTTCCTGAACTATGATGCTGAATCACCCACGCGCCTTCGTCAAATTGTTTAATTCGCCCTTATTAATTTTTACCTTGCCTTCTTTTGACAGCCGGGAATCCAGATCGCCCATGAAGACGTCCAGGGCCTCCTGACGTTTCTGCTGCGTCAGCTGCTCGGTCAGCTGGTCACGCTGTTTGGCAAATGCCTCATCGGTCAATGAAGGCTCCTGCCGATCCACAACCTTCAAGACCGCCTGCTTCTGTCCGAGATTGAGAGGGCCGCTGATTTCGCCCGGCTTCATGTTGAAAGCGACGCTTGCGGGCCCACCCATGGCTCCCAGGTCAGGCACCTGCGACGTGCGCCCAACCAGGTCGCTGGTCTTCAGCGCCAGGCCGGCCTCTTTGGCTGCCTTGGCGAGGTCATGCTCGGCATGCGCGCGGTCAGCAAGCTCCTGCATTTTCTTGCGCAGCAGCTGAGTGCCGCGTTCATTGTTGAAATCCGCGGCGACTTTTGCCTTGATCTCCTCGAAGGAAGGAGTGCGCGCAGGATCTATTTTGGTCACCCGATAGATCACATACGCCTGCTGCGTGTTGGCCAGTTGCGGCGGATCGTTCACCTTGGCGGTGAATATCGCATTCATCAGATCAGGAGAGGCGCCGACGCCGGGAAGCGCATCGCCCCGCCCGATAGGATTGCTTTGCACCGCCTGAACGCCAAATTTCGCGGCGGCCTTATCGATTCCATCCTTCTGCGCCGCGGCCAGCGCATCCGTGGCGTCCTGGTTCAGCAGCGTTGAGGCCTTCTGACTTTTGATGATGGGCTCGATCTGGGCCTTGACTTCCGACAGCGGCTTCACCCGCGCCGGCTCTTTCTCCTCTGTCTGGATTACGTGGAAGCCAAACATGGTCTGCACCGGATCGCTGATCTGACCAGTATTTTGCCCGAAGGCGGTCTTCTCGAACTCGGGCACCGTCTGGCCTTTCACAATCCACCCAAGTTCGCCGCCCTTGTCCGCGCTGCCCGGGTCCCCTGAATATTTTTTGGCCAGTTCGTTCCAGTTCCCGCCCGCCTTGATCTGCTTCAGGACTTCCTGTGCCTTGGCGCGGGCCTCATCCACGGCCTTCGGGTCCACTTTGCCGTCGGGGCCGGCGGGAGGCGTCTTGATGAGAATATGGCGGACCCGCACCCGTTCCGGCATACGGTATTCGTCCTGATGCAAACTGTAGTAGCGCTGCAGGTCGCCGGCGTCCACAGTGACCTTGCTCTGTACGTCTTTATTGCTCAAAGCAAAATAATGGACCTGGCGCTTTTCCGGAATAGAGTTCAGGTACCGCGCCTTGTTGGCCTCGTAGTAGGCCTTGAGCTCGGCGTCCGTGGGCTTGACCTGCTTCAGCACGTCGGAGAGGTCGAGCACCGTGTACTCGATCTTTACCTTGGTGTTCTGGTCCTTGTAGGCCTGTTCCACTTCAGCAGGAGAAACCGCAACGCTGGCGGTGACGGCGCTGAGCAGCTTGCGCGTGAGCAGCCCATCTCTGAGCTGCTTTTCAAAGGCCTCCGGGGTGAGATCATGGTCTCTCAGCAGTTCCTCATATTTCTGCTGCCCCAGCCATTTCCCGCCGGGGAAAAAGGTCTCTTTGCCGGGACCGGTGCGCAACTCTTCGCGCACCTCTTCATCGGAAACCTTCAACCCGAGGCGTCTTGCCTCATAGGCCATTTCCGCGCCCTGAATCAGCTGGTGGGTCACCTGCTGGGCCACGTAGGGTGCAAACATTTCCGGATAGTGCCCCTGCTGCATCTGCTGGGCCACGGCCTTGTTGACCTCGGCGGAAAGAATATCCTGGCCGCCGATGGTGGCCACCACGCCGCTCTGGGTCACGTCTGCGCCCTGCATAAAGCCGGGGATCAGGTACACGACCATGCCTAAACAGATAATGAGCAGGAACCCGCTCAGAAGATATTTTGCGGCCTTGTTGCCGCTTTGCAGAAAACGGATCATGTCTGGGAAAGCTCTCCAGGAAAATTGGGGACTTTTATCATTATATAAAAATCGGGGCTGCTGTGGGTTACCAGAGTGCAACCCCAGCACGATGGGGGCCCGGCCAGCGAGCGGGCAGGCTTTGGCCGTGGTACTCTGTCCGCCGCGCTACCTGCCCGGCCCGCAACTAAAAATGATGAGGCACACGGCCAACCATGATGACCGGCTGACCGGCGACCTGCCGCGCCGCAGACTCGCCGCCGGCGCGCTCGCCTACGGAGGACTGCTGGCAGTTTTCTGGCTGATTGCCCGTTTCTTCCACCTGAAGGCGCTGAGCGATTCTCCGGGCTCCACCGTCCTGAGCTTCGCCCTGATGTTTGCCCCCTACTGGCTCTTCGGCTTCGGACTGGCCGATGTCCTGCGAAGATATCTGGCCGCCGGCGCTGCGCGCATCGCCGCTGCCTTGCTGCTGACCGTGCCGTATTTCGTGCTGACCATTCCGCAGGGCACATTTCAATGGCCTCTGGCGGTTCTTCTGGCTGCAATCTGCCTGCTGGTTGCTTTTGTGCTGCACCGCTGGCGGACTCCCGGAAATTGGGCTGATCTCATCATCCTCCTGGTCCTTGGACTCACCATAGATCTGGGCCTCCTGAGCCGCCCATGGTTTTTGACGGCGCCGGGAGTCGCGCTCTGGCCGGCCGGCCTGGGCGGATTTCCCAAAATGATGATGGCCAATCTGGCCTTGTATGGCTATCTGGTGATAAAGCCCCTGCCTGGCATCGGCTATGATCTTGTCCCCGAACTCCACGACTTTAAGACAGGCCTGCGCGAATTCATCTTCTATGCGCCCATTGTGCTCGTCCTCGGATTTTCACTGGGCTTTCTGCATTGGCAGGGATTGATGTCGCGTCCCGCCCAGTTTCCCGCGGCATGGATGTTCACTTTCATTTTTGTCGCTCTGCCGGAAGAACTGTTTTTTCGCGGGCTGGTGCAGAACCTGCTGGAGAAACAGATGGGACGGGTCCCTGCTCTGTGGACGGCTTCGGTCCTGTTCGGCCTCTCACACTTCAACAAAGGAGCCGTTTTCAACTGGCGCTATGTAATCCTGG
>DATIWA010000406.1:0-4149 GCA_035465515.1 Candidatus Limnocylindrales bacterium
CCCAGCTTGCCATGGTAGAAATCGAGCGACTGAGCCAGTTCGCGCACGCCGAGCATGATGTTGCTGACGCGGGAGAGCCGAAAGCCAGTGTCCATAAGGCCACCTCACCAACAAGGGATACTAATTAGCATGGCTAATTAAATTCTCCAGTTTGACGCCTGTCAAGAAAATAATTAGCCTTGCTAATTATGGTCCGGCGACTTGTATTGGAAGAGGTGGCGGACGGCCTGCACAGCGCTGCGATCCACCTCCTGCGGCTGGTGCGCGTGCAGGATGCGGTAACCGGCGTTGCTCCGGCCCGGCTGTCCGCGCTCTCGGTCATCGTGTTCGCCGGCCCGCTTTCTCTGAACGATCTGGCGCGCGCGGAGCAGGTGCGGCCGCCCACCATGAGCCGCATTGTGGACGCCCTGGAAGCCGCCGGACTGGCCCGCCGCCGCACAAATCCAGATGACCGCCGGGCCGTGCTGATTGAAGCTACGGCCAGAGGGATGGCGATCCTGCGAAAAGGCCGGAAACGGCGAGTGCGGTTCCTGGCAAAATATCTTTCCGGTCTGGAAGCCGCTGAGGTCGAGGAGATCGGGCGCGCGGTGGAATTGGTTCGGAAAGCGCTCACGAAGCCGTAGCTGCGCTAGAGGAAGTGTTGCCCGCATGGGCGTAGGTTTACCCAGCACCTGCTAAGATAAGCGGTTTCTTTTGACAAGGACAGGAACCGTGCCCTCTCATTCTTTCCAGCGTTTTCTAAGTCTGCTTGCCATGATTTGCTGCGCCGCGCTCCCGAGAACCGCGGAGGCGCAGCGCCTGCCGGCAACCGTGGTCCCGGAAAACTACCGGCTACTGGTTGATGTAAATATCGCGGGGCGCAAGTTCTCCGGGGAAGAGACCATTCGCGTGCGCATCGCGCAGCCGGTCAGGGAAGTCGTGCTCAACTCGCTCGGCCTGGATATTCTTTCCGCCGAGCTGATTGCCGGCGGAAGCACGCAAACGGTTAAGGTGAGCTATGACCGGGCGGCTGAGACGGCCCATCTGACGCTGGAACGGCCGGCGCCGCCGGGTGAGGCCGATCTGCACATCAAATTTTCCGGTCCGCTGACCGAGGGATTGCGCGGGCTCTATCTCAGCAGGACTCCAGGACGTTTCTACGCGGTCACGCAGTTTGAGGGCACGTATGCCCGCATGATGTTCCCGAGTTTCGACGAACCGGCGTACAAGGCGACCTTTGATCTTTCCGTGATCGCGGACAAGGGCGATACGGCCATATCCAACGGCCGCATTATCCGGAACGAATCCATGGGCACGCGCCACAAGATCACGTTTTCCACCTCGCCGCGCATGTCCACCTATCTGCTGGCGCTGGCGGTGGGCGATTGGCAGTGCAGGGAAGGCAAGGCCGAAGATATTCCGGTGCGGGTCTGCGCAACCCCGGACAAAAAGGACAAGACCGCCTTCGCTCTCGAAGTGGCCGTCCATTCGCTTGAGTTCTACAACCGGTGGTACGGCATTAAGTATCCGTTCAGCAAGCTGGACATGGTGGCCATCCCGGACTACGAATGGGGCGGCATGGAGAATACGGCGTCCATCTTTTACCGGGATACGGCGCTGCTGCTGGACGAAGACCGGGCTTCCGAGTTCGCCAGGAGGGGGCACGCGACGGTGATTGCCCACGAGATCGCGCACCAGTGGTTCGGAGACCTGGTGACGGCGGCCTGGTGGGACGATATCTGGCTGAACGAGGGTTTTGCCAGCTGGATGGAGCGCAAGCCGATTGAGGCCTGGCATCCTGAGTGGCGGATGGAAGAAGACGCCACGGCTTCCGCGCAGGCGATTATCGGGCTGGACTCGCTGGCTTCGGCGCGGGCCATTCATGGCAATCCCAGAACGTCTTCCGAAATCAAGGAGATGTTTGACGGAATTACCTATGAGAAGGGAGCGGCCGTGCTGCGAATGCTGGAGGCATACCTTGGCCCCGAGGTGTTCCGGCGCGGCGTGAACCAATACCTGAAAGAACATGCCAACGGGAATGCAACGTCGGCCGATTTCTGGAAGGCCATGACCCAGGTCTCCGGCAAGCCGGTGGACAAGATCATGCCGGGATTCGTGATGCAGCCGGGGGCGCCGGTGGTGAGCGTGGACGGCGCATGCCAGGCAGATGTTCTGCAACTGCAGCTTGAACAGCAGCGATTTTATGTTTCGCTGCCCTCGGGCGCGCAGCCGGGAAAAGAGCAGTGGCAGGTCCCGGTGTGCTTGAAATCGCCCGGCGCCTGCACCGTTTTGAGCGGGAAGACTCAAACGCTGCCCGTGGAATCATGCCCGCCATGGGTGTTCGCCAACCGTGAAGCGAAAGGCTATTACCGCGTGGCCTACCAGCCGGGGATGCTGGAGAAGATCGGCAATGCAGCGGAGAAGGAACTGACTGCTTCCGAGCGGATCGCCCTGGTGGAGGACGCGTGGGCCATGACCCGGGCCGGCCGCTACGCGATAGGGACATTCATGGACCTGGCGCAGAATCTGAAGGCCGAGCATGACCGGCTGGTGGTCAACTTTCTGGCAGCACATCTGGAAAGCGCGTCGCAGCTTGTGAGCGAAAAGAACAGCGATAAATATCAGGAGTTCGTGCGGCGGCAGTTCGCGCCTCTGGCGCGGGAGATCGGCTGGGAGGCGCGTCCGGATGACAGCGACGAAAGGAAGACGATGCGGGCCAGCCTGATGCAGATTCTGGGGGGCGCCGGAGATCCCCAGGCCATTGCGGCTGCCAGGAAAATTGTGCAGCAGTACCTGAATGAGCCAGCCTCGACCGATCCAACGCTGACCGGCCCGGCCTTCAGCGTAGCGGCCGCCAATGGCGACTCCGCTCTTTATGAGAAGCTCAGCTCCGCGCTGGCCAAAGCAAAAGCCACGGACGAGTACTACCTTTATCTATATTCGCTGGCGGGGTTTCAGGAGCCGCCCCTGGTGCAGAGGACGCTGGCGTTGGTTGACCGGGGCAAATTGCGCCAGCAGGATTATCCCGGATTCTTTTCCGCGCTGCTGGGCAATCCCGCGGCACGCGACGCCGCCTGGGCGTACCTGAAAGCGCACTGGGACGGCCTGGCGGAAAAGGTCACCAGCTTTGGCGGCCGCGGCGCGGTGAGCGCGCTGGGGAATTTCTGTTCGGACGCGGAGAGGGACGACGTGAGGCAGTTTTTTGCCGGCCATCGCGCGCCGGGAGCGCAACGCGCTTTGCAGCAGAGCCTGGAACGGATCAGCAACTGCATGGAATTCAAGCAGCTTCAGCAGGGGAACATGGAGAAGTGGCTGACAGCGGAAGAGCGGTGAACGGGCGGAACGGCCCGGACTTTTGCAGAAGGCCGGATTTGCTTGCTGAATGGTCGGGGCGACAGGATTTGAACCTGTGACCCCCTGCGCCCAAGGCAGGTGCGCTACCAGGCTGCGCTACGCCCCGACAAATTGACTCTCCAGGCCATTGTATCCGATTTCTCCTTCACGCCCTTTGAGGCGCCCGATGGCCCGCCCAATTGCCCCCTTGCCATAACCGTTTCCTATTTCTGTAATTGTCCTTCCCCTGTCGCAAGGAGCCGACGGGCCTCCGCTGGCAGGAACAAGGTTCTGAAAACCCAAAAACGCGGATCTCAAAAGTCCTTCCATGTCCAGCGGGGGCTGCTTCTTAACCCGCAACGGGGAGCCCGGGATGCCAGGCGACGTGGGGCAATTGTCAGGAAATCCAGGTTGCACGAATGTGCCAGGACAGTGAAGCTGCAAAACCGCGTACGCTCCGAATCCGCGCCCCAACCAAGTTGATTTACTGAATTATACGGTTTGCACCTGCAAAAGCAGATCTCGAGTAGCGGAATCCCTGCAAAATCTGTTCCCGGCGCGCAACGCGGACGCGAGCAAGCAAGAGTGGTTACGTTTCCGGGAATAGGAAATAGGTTGCGACCTTCTTAATCGGAAGTGCCTAGTTTAGGCCATCCATCGGCCCCTGCCACGTCAATACTCGCGTAATCAATCCCTTCCCTAACCGCAGTGCAGATTAAAAGAGTCTAAGTGAGTCGCCTTAGTCTTGCAATTCCCGTTTTGGAACGAAATTGTTTCAAATTCGGAAAGAGGCATAAGTCTATTACTTTGTGTGACTTACAAATGGCGATGGCAAAA
>DATIWA010000407.1:0-3681 GCA_035465515.1 Candidatus Limnocylindrales bacterium
CAGGATTGGTATGCCTTACCGGTGATGAACAAGGACCGCTGGCGAAAGCGCTGGAGGCAGGCGGATATGAAGCGGGCCGGAAGTTGCTGGGCAAGCTGACCGGGATTTTCGGAGCAACAAATGTTTGCGTTGAACTGCAGCGGCATTTTGACCGCCACCAGGAAAGACGCAATCAAGCCGCTGTAGCTCTGGCGCGCGAACTGAGACTGCCGATTGTGGCGACGAACGGAGTCTGCTATGCCACGCCGGCGGAGCGCGAAATTCTTGATGTGTTTACCTGCATCAAGCACAAGCGTCAACTCGCAACCGCGGGGCGATTGTTGTGCCGCAGTGCTGAACGATATATTCGCACGCCCGAGCAGATGGCAAAGATGTTTGCCGATATCCCCGAGGCCATTGCGAATACGGTGGACCTTTCTGATCGCCTGGAATTCTCACTGGAAAAGCTGGGTTACGAATTCCCCAAATATCCAGTACCGGACGGCGGCCGGCAAATCGATTTTCTGCGTGTACAAACCATGCGGGGCGCGCATGAGCGCTACCGGTCCCTGAGCGACCGCGCGCGTACCCAGATTGAAAAAGAGCTGCAACTGATCGAAAAGCTCGACCTGGCAGGGTACTTTCTGATCGTGTGGGACATTGTGCGCTTTTGCCGTGAGAACGGCATCCTGGTGCAGGGAAGAGGGTCGGCCGCGAACAGCGCGGTTTGCTACTCGCTGGGAATCACGGCGGTTGATCCGGTGGGAATGGACCTGCTTTTTGAGCGGTTCCTTTCGGAAGAACGGGACGAGTGGCCGGACATTGATCTTGATCTGCCAAGCGGCGATGAGCGCGAAAAAGCCATTCAATACGTTTATAAGCGCTATGGCCGGCTTGGCGCGGCCATGACCGCCAACGTATGCACCTACCGGGGACGGCTGGCGGCGCGCGAAGTGGGCAAGGTCTTTGGGTTTGACACGGAGACCCTGAACCGGCTTTCGACGTTTGTTGGAGGATGGGAATGGCGCGGCCCGGAAGACACGTTTGACAATCATTTCGCGAAAGCCGGGTTTGATCTGAAGCAAGCGCAGATTGTGAAGTACCTTGATCTCTGTGTGCGTCTGCAAGACCTGCCGCGCCACTTGAGCCAGCATTCCGGCGGCATGGTGATCTGCCAGGGCCAGCTTGATTCGGTGGTGCCGCTGGAACCGGCCACCATGCCCGGCCGTGTAGTGGTTCAGTGGGACAAAGACGATTGCGCCGATCTGGGCATTATCAAAGTTGATCTGCTGGGGTTGGGGATGATGGCGGTGCTGAAAGATTCCATCGGCCTGATCAGCGAGCATTACCGTGAGGAAGTTGATCTGGCCCATCTGCCGCAGGATTGCCCGGACGTGTATGACGTGATCCAGAAAGCCGACACGATCGGCATGTTTCAGATTGAGAGCCGGGCGCAGATGGCGTCGCTGCCGCGAAACCATCCCGACCGGTTTTACGATCTGGTGACACAGGTGGCGCTGATCCGCCCGGGACCGATAACCGGGCAGATGACCAGCCCGTATTTGCGACGCAGGCAGGGGAAGGAGCAGGTCACGTATCCGCATCCCTCGCTTCAACCGGTGCTGGAACGGACGCTGGGCGTGCCTCTCTTTCAGGAACAGTTGCTGCGCATGGCCATGATCTGCGCCAACTTTACCGGAGGCGAAGCGGAAGAGCTGCGGCGCGCGCTGGGACACAAACGCTCCGAGCAGCGCATGCGGGAGATTGAAACCAGGCTGCGCGCCGGCATGACGCAGAACGGAGTTTTGCCGAAAGCGCAGGATGAAATTGTCCAGTTCATCAGTTCGTTTGCGCTGTACGGATTTCCCGAATCGCACTCAGCCAGCTTCGCCCTGATCGCCTATGCCAGCGCTTTCCTGAAGGTCCGTTATCTGGCGGCATTTACCGCGGCGTTGCTGAACAATCAGCCCATGGGCTTTTACTCGCCCGCAACCATCGTTAAAGACGCTCAGAGGCACGGGCTGAGGGTCAAACCGATAGATGTGACTTGTTCCTCGTGGAACTGCTCGCTGGAAAAGGACGGCAGCGGCATTGCTTTACGGCTGGGTTTGCGTTATGTCCGCGGTTTGCAGCAGGCGGCGGGCGAAGCGCTGGTGCAAGCGCGCGGGCGCAGGCCGTTTTCGTCTACGGAAGATCTGGCGGGGCGCGTGCCGGAACTCGGCCGCGCGAACCTGGCCATGCTGGCGAAGATTGGGGCACTGAACAACATCAGTGGGGAAGCAAAGCTTCATCGCCGGGATGCGCTCTGGCAGATTGAAAAAGCTGCCTGGCGGGTCGGGCCGCTGCTGGCAGAGACGACTGAAGCCGATACAACGTCTCCTTTATATAGGATGGAACTGGAAGAGCGTCTGGTCGCCGACTATCACGGCACGGGCCTGACCATTGGGCCGCACCCAATGGCTTATCGCCGCAAGGCGCTGCGTAATGCGGGAATATGTTCAGCAGCGGAACTGCGCCAGATTCCCCATGGCAAGGCGGCTATCGTCGCCGGCTCCGTAATCACCCGGCAGAGACCAGGGACGGCCAAAGGGCTGATCTTTATTACCCTGGAAGATGAGACCGGCAACGCGAACATCATTGTTTCGCCGGACCTTTACCGCATAGACCCCATGGTGGTCCTGCATGAACGCTTTGTTGAGGTGAGGGGGGTTGTCCAGAACCAGGACGGGATTGTGCACCTGAAGGCGCAGCAAATCCTGCCCTTGCAGGTCACGGCAGCGCAGACCCAGTCGCATGACTTCCAGTAAGCCGATAAACGCACCTGGCCCAATTTTCCCAGGGGATCCCCAGCCGGCAGCGGCGGAATTCTGATAAAGTACAGTGCTGAGAAATACGAATTCGCTATGTGGCTGAAACGGCAATTCGGGGCGCGTAAGGCGTCGCTGGAGAGATTGGGGAGCCTGGAGACCGAGGTCATGGACAGGCTCTGGGCACGCGGCGAACTCAGCGTCCGCGAGCTGCACGAGGAAGTCGCCGGCAGGCTGGCATACACAACCATCATGACCACACTGGACAGGCTTTACAAAAAGGGCCTGCTCCAACGGCGCAAGCAGGGCCGGGCCTTCCACTACTCGCCCGCCATGACCGAACAGCAATACCGGGAGCAGCTTACCGAGCATATTTTCGGGATCGTACTGCACGATGGGAAGAATTCCAACGCCGTGCTTTCGCGCTTTGTTGATGCGGTCAGCGATACCGACCGCCAGATGCTGGACCGTCTTGAAGAGCTGGTAAAGGCCAAGCGGCGGGCGCTTCGCCGCGGCAAATAAGGACCCATGTTCTACGCGATATGTGCTGCCCTGTGCCTTGCTGTCATGTTCCTGGCATTTGCAGGCCTGGTCATTCTTTCAATCCCGGCCCTGCGTATCCTGGACATGATGGCGCGGGCCCTCAAGCCAAAGACCACAGCCAACCTGCTTTTCATCATCCGATTGCTGCCCATGGCTCTTGCAGTTCTGGTGAGCGCCGGCCTTGCGCTGCCGGCCTTCCTGGAATTTGAACCGCACTCAACCCGAGAGATGCTGGATTGGCCTTTACTGCTCCTGGCGGGGCTGGGACTGGGCGCCGCGCTCACAATCACGGTCCGGCTCGGCCAAATGCTGTACACCACCAGGTCTTTGCGGCGGCAATGGAGCAGCGCCG
>DATIWA010000408.1:0-4202 GCA_035465515.1 Candidatus Limnocylindrales bacterium
CCTTCGCCGGAACTGATCTACACCATGGGTGATCCTCCCAACCTGCTGGGCGCCACGCAATGCCTGGACATGATGGGCGTGATGGGACTGCTGCAATCGGGCCGGGTGAACCTGGGGTTCCTGGGCGCGGCCGAGGTGGACAAGTACGGAAATCTCAACTCCACGCAGGTCGAGGGCAAACAGGGGATGGTGCGGCTGCCGGGATCGGGGGGCGCTTGCGATATTGCTTCCCTGGCGCACCGGTTTGTCGCGCTGCTGGAACATGCGCGGCACCGCCTGCCGGAACGCGTGAGCTACATTACCAGCCCGGGCAATGGCGATGGTGCAGGCTGGCGCAAACGCGTGGGACTGCCGAGAGGCGGCCCCTCGGCGGTGATCACCAGCAAGTGCGTGCTGCGCTTCAGCCAAGACACGGGCGAGGCGTATCTTTCAACCGTGCATCCCGGCGTGACGGTGGAAGAGGTAAAGGTGAATACCGGCTGGGACCTGAAAGCGGCCGCGGATGTTAAGCCCACGCCGGAGCCGACGGAAGCCGAACTGAAAGCGATCCGGGAGTACGACAGGGAAGGGTTCTGGACGAGCTAGGAGAATCGCCGAAATCGCGCGCGACCGCAGGAATCACCGTGATCGGACCAGGATTGAATCGACCTGATGATCGGGAAATTAAGATGAGTTCATCTTCTTCGCTAACGCACCGTTTAGCAGTCCGCCACGAAGGCCCGCTTGCGCGTATTACCTTCACGCATCCGCCGCTCAACGTTTTTGATTTCCAGATGATGGACGAGCTGACAGAGGCCTTACAGTCGCTGGCGCAGCGGCCGGAGATTTCCGTGGCCATTCTGAGCGGGGGAGAGCGCGGATTTTCCGCCGGAGTGGATGTGGCGGTGCACACGCCGGAACTGATCCAGACCATGTTCCAGAAATTTCACGGGCTGATTCTGGCCATGGTGAAGTTTCAGAAGATCACCATTGCGGAAGTGCACGGCGTCTGCCTGGGCGGCGGAGCGGAGTTGGCCATGGTATGCGACATGTGCTTTTCCACGGACAAGGCCAAATGGGGTTTTCCGGAGATCGCGCTGGGCTGCTATCCGCCAGTTGCGTGCACGGCGCTGGCGGCGCTGGTAGGGCAGAAGCGCGCCGCCGACCTGATCTTTACCGGGCGCACCTTCTCCGGCGAGCAGGCGGCTGAATGGGGGCTGGCCAATGAGGCCCATCCTGAAGGTGAATTGCAGGAGGTGATTCAGGGCACGCTCAATCATCTCTACAAGCTCAGCCCGGCAGCGCTGGCCCATGCCAAGAAGGCGTTTTATGCATGGGATTCGATTCACCTGGATAAGGGCCTGGCGCGGGCGGAAAAGATTTACGTCGAAGAGCTGATGAAGACCGACGATGTGAAAGAGGGCGTGCAGGCATGGCTGGAGAAGAGAAAGCCGGAGTGGAAGGGGAAGTGATCTTGGCCGCAGATTTCCGCAGATGAACGCCGATGGAAATTAATTGGCCGCGAATGAATGCGAATCCCGCGGCCCAACGGGAACGTGCGCCCTGTAGAATAAAGCTTCTCCTATGTCCCAAGAAGGCAATCATTTTGACGTTCTGGTGATCGGTGCGGGTCCAACTGGCCTGGCGTCTGCAATTGAGGCGAAGCGGGCCGGTTTTACCGTGGTTCTGGTGGACAAAGGCTGCCTGGTGAATTCGCTGTTTCACTATCCTGCCAACATGACCTTCTTCACCACGCCGGAACTGCTGGAGATCGGCGACATTCCTTTCACGACGGCCAACCAGAAGCCGAACCGTCACGAGGCGCTGGAGTATTACCGCAACGTGGCGCAGCACTACCAGCTGGACGTCCGGCAGTATCAGCAGGTGCTGGCGGTGACCGGCTACGACGGCGCGTTTCACGTGCTGACCCGCGACCGCCACGACAAAGAGCATGAGTATGGGGCGAGGAAGATTGTGGTGGCCACCGGCTATTACGACCGCGCCAACTACATGGGGATTCCCGGCGAAGACCTGCCCAAGGTGATGCACTATTACACGGAACCGCATCCGTACTACGACATGGACGTGCTGATTGTGGGGGCGAAAAATTCAGCCGCGATTGCGGCGCTGGAACTGTGGCGGCGCGGAGCGCGGGTGACGCTGGTGCATCGCGGGCCGGGCATTCATGGCAACGTGAAGTACTGGATCAAGCCGGACATCGAGAACCGCATCAAGAACGGCGAGGTAGCCGCGTACTTCAACAGCACGGTGTGTGAGATCATGGCGGAAGCCGTGCGGGTGCGCACTCCGGAAGGCGAACGCGTGCTGAAGAACGATTTCGTGTTCGCGCTGACCGGGTATCATCCCGACTACGAGTTTCTACAGTCGCTGGGGATTGAATTGACGCGGCCGGAGATGCGTCCGGTGTGCGATCCCAACACCTTCGAAAGCAACGTGCCGGGAATTTACGTGGCGGGAGTGATTGTGGCCGGTTCGCGGACAAGCGAGATATTCATTGAGAACGGGCGATTTCACGGAAAACAGATTGCGGCGGACCTGAAAAAAAGATCAGGTGACCGCCGTGACCGCGCGTCATCGCCGTGAATCTGAAGAGTGCGGATTGTGAACGGCGGACCGGCGGCACGGCCAGCATCGACCATCGGGCTGATTCAATTTTTCGATCCTGGTAATTCTGGCAAACGTTATATGTCTTCTTCCAGATACTGCATCGCGGCGTGGAGGTTGTTTTCCTCCAGGAAGACATTTGGCATGCGCACCCGGCCTTCGGTTTCAGCCTGCCTGGCTGCTGTCTGGGCCATGGGCAGGTCCACTCGCATTTCTTCATGCATAAAGGGAACGAGTTCGTCAGGATCGACGCGCGCCACGAATGTGCCGCCGGCGTTCTGTTCAAACATGACCTGGTAAGTTACGGGTTGCCCATCGAGTTTCATTACATCCAGCGTGCCCTGGGGCATGTGCGTCCTCCGCTTCGAGTTCCCGGCAGCGCAAAGTATAGCGCGCGGGTGATGTAGCATAGAGACGCAAAAAGTTTAATGCCGAGTTGATGTTCGTGTAAATGCAGCCTGATTCGGAGGTTGGGAAGCAAGGCCGTGGGGATGGGTCGTCTTTACGGAGCCCAACCCCCGGATTGCGAGCGGCATCGTATTGGGTAATCAGCCGTGCTGACGCTTGGACTGTTCCCTTAGCGACTGGAGTGTTCCAGTACGGTTTGGAACCATGCAAAGTTACTGATGGGAGAAGAGTGACACATGAAACGTTTGGCAATATTAAGTGCTGTAGCACTGTGCTTCGCAATGCTCGCGCCGGCGGCGTCGGCACAGGACGATAAAAACCACGGCAACATTGGGGTTTACTTCGACTGGACGCGCCTTTCCGCCGCCAATGACGAGAATATGCTCGGAGTTGGAGGGCGAGTGGGCTTCAACGTCTCCCGGCACATTGTGCTGGAAGGCGAAATGGCGTACGACTTTGAGCGGAGCATCACCAACACCATCACGGTCGGCGGCATCACCAACACGACCCGCTCCAACCTGCGCCTGCTGCATGGGCTGTTCGGTCCCAAGATCCAGACCACGGGACCGGTGCGCGTATTTGCGCTGCTGAAGGGCGGCTTTGTCAATTTTGGCGTGGGCGGTCCGGCCACCATCGGCGCCGTCCAAAACCAGATCGGCACCATTGTTGACGGCGATACCGACGGCGCTTTCTATCCCGGCGGCGGCGTGGAGTTTAACATCGGCTGGCTGGGAATCCGCGCAGAAGCAGGCGACGAAATCATCTTCTTCAGCGACAAGGCGCGGAACAATTTCCGTGCCACCATTGGGCCGCAGATCGTTTTCTAAAGCGAGGCGTAAGATTTAACTCGCACCCCAGGAGGAAAGCAGCTCTCGCGGGCTGCTTTCTCCTCTTTTCCAGGGAGGCGATGGAGTTGGCCACAGTAGCGCAGAAGCTGGAAACCAGCGCAGACCGGAATCGCGGTCCGCTGCTGGGCATTGCCGCGGGCTACGCGCTGATCGTGGTCACCATCTGGAGCGCCCGCCCGGCGCAGCGCTGGCTTTTCTGGGGGGACGTAGTCTTTTTCTTGTGCGCTGCGCTGACCGCTGCTTCCGGCAGACGCCCGAAATTGTCCCGGCCTGGCGTGGCTGCTGCGATCATGCTGACAGGAGCGGCGCTGGCAGGGTTGGTCCTGCTGGTGGCTGCCGGAG
>DATIWA010000409.1:0-6034 GCA_035465515.1 Candidatus Limnocylindrales bacterium
GGAGGCTGCGGGGTTCGATGTGCTGCTGGATGATCGCGACGAAAGGCCGGGCGTGAAGTTCAAGGACGCCGATCTAGTGGGAATACCTTATCGGATCAATGTTGGCAAGAAGGTTACGGAAGGGAAAGTTGAGCTGGTTACCCGCTCGACACGCAAATCCGAGGATGCTAACATCGCCGGCATTGAAGACCACTTCAAGCGAATTGTCCAGCAGTAGAGGGGACAGGTGCAGGTGCCGGAATGGGAAAGATAAAAGGGTTGATTGGATTGGCCGTGATCGTCGGCGGATTTTACGTGGCCTGGAACATGATTCCTCCGTATTTTCACAACTATCAGCTTCAGGATGACCTGGATGAGATTGCGCGGCGCAACAGCTACACCACGACGAACGATGACGCGGTGAAGAAGATCGTGATTGATAAAGCGGCGTCATCGGACATACCTCTTAAAGAGGACCAGATCATCGTGGAACGCACGCGCGACGGGTTGGGCATCAGCGTTAAATATCACGTGCACGTCGATATGGTGCTGCATCCGGTGGATTTGGACTTTACCGCCAATTCGATGAACAAACGGATATAATAGGGGAGACAAACAGTCCTCAGTACCAGCAGGTAACGCTCTGGCCCGCCATGCGTCTGAGAAGAAATATTGGCGAATCCGCCGGAGTTTTATTTTGGCCATAAAGGTAAAAATCCCTCGCGTTAAAGGCTTCCGTGGCGGCCTGAAGAACCCGTTTTTACGCGCCGCGGTAGCAGCGTTCCTGATCGTCTCAGTGGTGATGTTCGGGATCTTTTCCTACTACTACATCAAATACCAGAAGATCGTTGACAAACGTTTCTATGGGCCGATTTTTGCGAACACGGCAAAGATTTACGCCCAGCCGCGCAGCATTCGGGTGGGCCAGAAGGCCGATCCAAAAGAGATTGCGAATTACCTGCGCCACGCCGGCTACACGGAAGCGGGCGAAAAGGGCAAATCAAAGTTCGGCACCTACAACCTGATCAGTGGCGGGATCGAGATCAAGCCCGGCGAGGAGTCCTACTACAACGCGGAAGGCGCAGTGGTGCGCGTGTCGCAGGGGAAGGTGGACAGGATCGCCTCGCTCAGCGACAGCGGCGACGGGCTTTCGGCCTACGAACTGGAGCCGCAGCTTGTCACGGGACTGTTTGACAGCCAGCAGCGCTCCAAGCGGCGCCTGGTCAAATATGACGACATTCCCAAGGTCATGGTGGACGCTGTAATCTCCATTGAAGACCGGCGCTTTTTTCATCACGGCGGCGTGAATTACGGTCGTCTGGTGCAGGCCGCGCTGATTGACCTGAAGGAAGGCGGCAATCGCCAGGGCGGGTCCACCATTACCATGCAGGTGGCGCGCGGGTTCTTTTTGAGTCCGGAGAAGAAGTTCAAGCGCAAGCTGATTGAGATCCTGATCTCGATTGAGCTGGAACAGCGGTTTTCCAAGAAACAGATTTTCGAGCTGTACGCCAACCAGGTGGATATGGGCCAGCGCGGCTCATTCACCATCACCGGTTTTGGCGAAGCCGCCAATGCGTATTTCGGCAAGGACCTGAAGGACGTCACGTTGCCGGAAGCAGCGCTGCTGGCCGGGCTGGTGCAGCGTCCCAGCTATCTTTCGCCGTATCGCCATCCGGAGCGGGCCATGGAACGCCGCAACCTGGTACTGGAAGCCATGGTGGAAACCGGCGATATCACGCGCGCGCAGGCTGACGCCGCCAAGGCCACGCCGCTCAAGCTCGCGCCGCAGAACGTGGAGGCCAGTGACGCGCCCTACTTCGTGGACCTGATCCGCGAGCAGCTCGTCTCTAAATACGGCGAAGACGAGCTGAACCATGAAGGCTATCGCGTCTATACGACGATTGATCCTGAATTGCAGAAGGCCGCGGCAGAGGCCGTGGACGTTTCAATCAAGGAAGTGGACCAGCAGATCAATAAACTGCGCACCAGGAGAGTGAGAGTCGGGAAGAAGTGGGAAACCAAGGTCATGCCCGGCCCCATGCCGCAGGTCGCTCTGGTCGCCCTGGACCCTCATACCGGCGAGGTGCTGGCCTTGGTGGGCGGGCGCAATTACGGTTACAGCCAGTTGAACCACGCGGTCGCCAAGCGGCCCACGGGATCCATTTTCAAGCCGTTTGTCTATGCCACAGCCATCAATAACGCCATCACCAATGAGCAGCCGGTTTTCACGCCCGCTACCCTGGTTGATGATTCTCCTACGGCATTTATCAACGGCGATGACGTGTATACTCCGCGCAACTATCAGGAGGAATATCACGGACAGGTGACCGCGCAGTTTGCTCTCGCGCACTCTCTCAATAACGCCACAGTCAAGGTGGCCGAGATGGTCGGTTATGACAAGGTGGCCGATCTGGCCAGACTCGCCGGCATTTCCTCCGTCAAGCCGACTCCGGCCATGGCCCTGGGCTCTTACGACGCCACTCCCCTGGAGATGGCTTCTGCGTACACGGTGTTCACCAACGCCGGGCAGCGCATTACGCCCATCATGATCAAATCCGTGCGCGATCCCAACGGCGATGTAGTGGACAACTACCAGCCGCAGAAAAACCAGGTCCTGGACCCGCGGGTTGCTTATGTCATGACCGCCATGCTGGAAGGCGTGTTGAATAGCGGGACCGCTGTAGGCGTGCGTGCACGCGGCTTTACCGCTCCCGCCGCCGGCAAGACCGGCAGTTCGCGCGACGCCTGGTTTGCCGGCTATACCTCCAACCTGCTCTGCGTAGTTTGGGTCGGTTATGACGACTACAGCGATATCAAGCTAACCGGCGCCGTCCTTGCCCTGCCGGTGTGGACCGAGTTCATGAAACGGGCGGTCAACCTGCCCGAATACTCAGACGTCGCCCCCTTCACACCGCCACAAGGCGTGGTGGAACTCACCCTGGACAAAGCGACCAACCAGATTGCCACCGCCTCCTGTCCGGACGACTACCAGACCGCGTTCATTGACGGCACCCAGCCCACCCAGACTTGCGATCAGACCGCGGCTTCCCACGGAAATTTTTTCCAGAAACTGTTTGGCATGGAGCCGAAACCCGTCCCGCCGGTGTCTAACACCAACACGGGTCCTGTCCAGCCTCAGAATGCCGGGCAGGCCCAGGTCGTGACGCAGAGCCCCGCTCAGAAGCCCGAGGAAGATAAAAACAAGAAAAAAGGCTTTTGGGGACGGCTTTTCGGGGGCGACAAGAAGGACGATAATAACAAGGACAAGAAGCCTGCGGCCAACGGTCCAGGCGACCGCCCGCAGTAAGGAGAGTCCCCCATGGCTCGCTTTACGATCTTCGCTGGTCTGATCGTGCTGGCATGCGTTGCGCTCGTTGCGCAGCAGCCGACTGCAACCCAGGCCTCGCCCTCCGGCGTGAATCCGAACGATACCGCGGTGCTTTTGCGGGTGCCCCCTCCGCCGGAGAACGCTTCCTCCGCCGAACTGGAAAACCAGGGCGATGCTCTTCGCGCCGAGAAGGCCTATCTGGATTCCATTGATTACTATCGCGCGGCCATGAAAAAGGCTGACTCCGCCGTCCTCCACAACAAGGCCGGCATCAGCTATTTCCTGCTCCATCGCGATTCGGAGGCGCGCAAGGAGTACAAGCGCGCCATCAAACTCGACAAAAATTATCCTGAAGCCCACAATAACCTTGGCGCCCTCTACTACAACAACCGGAAATACGGCGCGGCCGTCAAGGAATACCGCAAGGCCATCAAGTTAAACGCTGACAGCGCCAGCTTCCACAAGAACCTGGGCACCGCCTACTTTTCGCAAAAGGATTTTGACGGCGCCAGCCGCGAATATGAGCGTGCCATGGAACTTGACCCTGCGGTTTTTGAGCGGCAGCCTTCCGGCGGGGTCGCCATCAACCTGGTCAATTCCAACGATCTGGGCCATTTCCATTACGTCATGGCGCAAATGTACGGCCAGCATGGCAATGCCGAGCGCTGCCGCTACTACCTGGCCAAAGCCAACGAGGAGGGCTATCCCATTAAAGACGCCCTGCATGACAGGGTTTTCGCCGGTCTGCGGAAAGATCCCGGCTTTGTGGCCTTTGTCCGCTCGCTCAAGCCGCCCCCCGACGAAAACTGAAACACCAGCGAAATGGGCCGGCTCGCGGCAACCTTTTCTGGATTTCAGCTTCTAAGGTAAGTGTCTGTTGGTGTTTTGATCTTCAAAACGCCGGCGGCAAAAAACTGAACCCACCGGTTCGGCGCGCAAGCGTCTTGGCAGGGAAGCCGGTGGGTTTCGTCGTTTGTTTCGGTCGCTCCGCTCCACACCGCTCGGGCATCTTGATCAAGCTGGATTCTTCCATGCTCCTGAAACAGCAGGGGCCCGGCGCGCCAGCCTTATAACTTGCCGCTGCGCCCGACTCCTCGCCGCGTCCCGGTTTGCTCCGTTTGAGAAAGCCGGCGCTTACTTGATTGACGTCCTCGCCTCGATATAGGCCTCAATCACTTTTTCCAGCGTGCCTTGCGATTTCAGAATGTATTCCACGGCATCGCGCGCGGCGCCGCGCCCGCCCTGCGACGGCGTTTCATAATGCGCCATCTCTTTGACCTGCGGACGCGCATTGGCCACGGCAATCGCCAGACCGCATCGCCGCATGATCGGCAGATCAATCACGTCGTCGCCCACGTAAGCCACCTGCTCTTCGCGCAGCCCGCTCTCCGCCAGGATCTTGTCCAGCACCAGCGACTTGTTGTCCGCGCCCTGAAAAAGGAAGTCAATGCGCAGGTCACGTGCCCGCAGCGCCACCGCTTCGGAGATGCGCTTGGTCACCATGCCGGTCTTCAGCCCGCCCAGCCGCGCCAGGGAAATGGCTGTGCCGTCATGCGCGTTGAAGCCCTTGGCTTCGATCATGTTTTGGCTGAGGATGCCAAAGCCCGGCGCGTCGCCGTGCTGCTCGCGATGGCTGTCCGTGGCCCGCGGTCCGGCCTCCGGAGCAGGGAAGAACCACAGGCTGCCGTCGGTCAGCACGCCGTCAACGTCGAAAAGTATCAGCTTTATCTTTTGTGCGCGATCAAGAGACATGATTAAGCAATTAGCAAATAGCAATCAGCCAGTCGCATAACATGGCCGGTCCTCTCGCGAAAAGAGACTCCGGGTTTGTCGGGTGCTGCCGATTGCCATTTGCCAATTGCTCTTTTGCCGCTTTAGCCCGTGCCGCTGGACCTGCGAGATAGGCCAAAGGCCAACTGACAGGAGCCAGGTACTTCTTCATACCATTTGCGTTCCCCACAGGTCATGCAGATGAATAATTCCTTTCACCACGCCCCCGGCATCGGTCACCACAAGCGAGGTGATCTTCTTCTGCTCCATGATGTTCAGCGCGCTCATGGCGAACTCTTCCCCGGAGATGGTTTTCGGATTCGCGGTCAGGCAGTCGCCCGCCGTCAGGTTCAGCACGTCTTTGCGTTTCTCCAGCAGGCGCCGCAGGTCGCCGTCGCTGATCACGCCCAGCAGCCTGCCGCCTTCCACCACCGTTGTGATCCCCAGGCCCTTGCGTGACATCTCGTAGATCACGTCCGGCATCTTTGTGTTGCGTTCCACGCGCGGGACCGCGTCCCCCGAGTGCATCAGTTGCGAAACCCGCGCCAGCTTTTTTCCCAGCTTGCCGCCCGGATGCAGGTTGGCGAAATCTTCCTCCTTGAATCCGCGTTTCTCTGCCAGCGCCAGCGCCAGCGCGTCGCCCAGAGCCAGCATCGCCGTGGTTGAGGCCGTGGGCGCCAGCCCCATGGAGCAGGCCTCCTTGTCAATCGAACAATCCAGCGCCACGTCCGCCGCCTGGGCCAGCGTGGAAGGCTTGTGCGCATTCGGCGGATAGAGCCGGTCGCCGGTAATCGTCACCAGCTTCACTCCGGTCCGGCGTATCGTGGCCAGCAATTGCAGGATCTCTTCCGTCTCTCCGCTGAAGGAGAGCGCCAGCACCACGTCGCCCTTGACCACCATTCCCAGGTCGCCGTGTACCGCCTCCGCCGGATGCAGATAGAGCGCCGGCGTGCCGGT
>DATIWA010000410.1:0-2290 GCA_035465515.1 Candidatus Limnocylindrales bacterium
AGAGGTCACCACTGCGCCCTGAACTCAGCCGAAATGGTCAGTTCCCCCGCGAGCGGTAGCGCTGCACAAAATAGCAGACCCACATGGCAACGGCGACGTCAACAAAGACGATGCCGGCAACCGGCGACGGATTGAACATGATCCAGATCAGCTTGTGGTCCTGGATCCGGAAGAGCCACGGCAGAACGCTGTAAAGGATTGCCACCCATAAAAAGACTTCCTTGGTGGGAAGGTCTTCACGCCGCCGCCTGAGCAGGAAATAACCCAGCCAGAAAAACACGCCGATCGCGGCAAATACGATCCCCGTGGTGGGTGTGGGATCAAACATGATCCAGACAATCCTGCGGTCGCGAATGGTGAACAGAAATGGCAGAAGGCTGTACAAAACCGCCAGCCAGAAGAACGTGGTGCGGGTCTGCATCAGGCGCCGCGAGCGCTCCAGGGAGAGCTTCTCTTCCACGGCCTCCGCGACTTTAGCGTTGATCCTGAGGCTGTCCAGGGGCGCCCCGGCGGCGCGGGCTTCCTTCTCAAAGTCGGGGTCGTCGCGGAAGCATGCCTCCACCAGTTCGCGGGTGGCCTGGCTGGCTTCGCCGGAGAAATAGGCGGGCAGCAGATCAATAATGACATCGCGGTCCACTTTCATGAACGCACCTCCTGATTCATGCTTCGCAACTGCATCAGCTTTAATCGCGCGCGGTGTACTTTTACTTTTACCGTGGTCACAGGCAATTCGAGGGCATGGGCAATTTCTTCGTAAGGCATCTCTTCCTGCACGCGCATCAGCAGGGCGGCGCGGTCCACTTCAGGAAGCCCATGCAGGGCAGCCAGCACCGCCGCAAGCTCCGCTTTGTGTTCCGCCCGGGCCTGGATTCCGGGCGAGGAGTCGGGAATGGAGTCTTCCAGCCCGGTCAGCCTCTTGTTGCGGCGGAGATGGTCACGGTACAGGTTGCGGGCAATGGTAAACAAATACGACTTCACGGTGGCCTCGCGAATCTTGCCCAGGGAGGTCCAGGCCCGGACAAACGTCTCTGACGTGATATCGTCCGCCAGTGACGCGTCGCCGCACAGGAACAGGGCGAAGCGGTGCACCTGGGGCGCATATCGCTGATAGAGTGAGTCAAAGTCCGTCATGGCAGGGTGGACCGTTGTAGATACGCAGGGCCGGTAGAAAGGTTACGCCCCATTGTGCCGGAGCGGGCGGGCGATGTCACGGGAGATCAGGCGCGGGGCTGTGTTCGGGTGAGGAGGCGGAGAACTGTAAACCGCCAGAAAATCAAAGGGCCGGCCTGAACATCAGGCCGGCCCTCGGCTTGCTATTTCCTCCCCCTTGGAAACAGCAATGTGCTCATCCGCTATTCGTAAGGAGCGCCTACCAAAGCGGTTTGCCCTTGTTGTCCCGGAAGGTCAACGTCTCGCGGCCAACGACCACGCTCAGGGCCATTAAAGCCGGCTTGCCATCCATCAGAATCCTGGCGCCTGTGACCTTCACTTCCTCTCCCGGACGGAACGTGAAGTCCAGATATTTCAAATAGGTTGCCGGAGCCAGGTGGACCTCCACCAGTCCGGTCGCGGCCTTGACCGTAATGTGCGAGCCCACGGTGCCGGTGACCGGGCAGCGGTATTCATCCACCTTTTCAATTGTTCCCGTGATCGTAGTCTGGGCGGCCGGATCGTACTCGTACATTGCATGCGGGGCGGCGGCGGGTTTGTCCTTGGCGCCTCTGAGAAGCCCCGCGCCCGCAAATCCCAGCAGCAAAATTCCCACAACAACATGGATTCGCTTCATGGCTCGCCTCCAGTTGTGAGATCAAGTTTCTCCGTTTGGCGACATTCCGGCTGTGATGGCAATCACACCTGTGCAGAAGGAGGCGGGAACCGGGCGAAAGCCGGGGAATCTGCAAAATTTATATCTGGAATTTCGAGCTTGGGCTGGTCACTCCACGTCACGCCAGTTGGGGCCCACGCCGATCTCAACCACCAGGGGGACTTTAAGAGCGCGCACGTTTTCCATCTTGTCGCAGACAAGCTCGCGCATGAGTTGGATTTCCGCCGTGGGGACTTCAAAGAGCAATTCATCGTGCACCTGAAGCAGCATGCGCGATTTCAACCCGCGCCGTCGCAGCTCCTGGTCAATCTGGATCATGGCCAGCTTGATGAGGTCGGCGGCGGTGCCCTGGAGCGGGGTGTTGACCGCGGTGCGTTCGGCGAAGCCGCGCATATTGGGGTTCTTGCTGTTGATGTCCGGGATCGGACGGACGCGGCCGAAGAGGGTTTTTACCTTCTGCTCGCG
>DATIWA010000411.1:0-2915 GCA_035465515.1 Candidatus Limnocylindrales bacterium
GAAAACCAGGGGCATCAGCAGCCTTCAAATTACCCAATTACCAGATTCCCTGATTACCAAGCTCCTTCCCATCTACCTGCCATCCAATTAAAATAGGTACAGCCATGAGCGATCATCTTGTAAATCCAGACGTTGAGCGGGAAATGCAGACCAAGCGCTTTGAGAACACGGCCGGCAACACTGCCGCGGACAGCGCCCGTCACATGCGCGAAGTGCTGTTCGGCAATGAGCAGCCCCAGGGCGTGGTTCTGACCAGCCTGGACAATGTCATCAACTGGATGCGCAAAAGCTCCATCTGGCCCATGACGTTCGGCCTGGCGTGCTGCGCGATTGAGATGATGGCCATGGGCGCCTCACGCTTCGACATTGCCCGGTTTGGCGCGGAAGTGTTCCGCCCGTCGCCGCGGCAGTCCGACCTGATGATCATTGCCGGCCGCGTTTCCCAGAAGATGGCGCCGGTGATCAGGCAGCTCTGGGAGCAGATGCCCGAACCCAAGTGGGTAATCTCCATGGGCGCCTGCGCCACCTCCGGCGGCGTGTTCAACAACTACGCGCTGGTGCAGGGCGTGAACCAGGTCATTCCGGTGGAGATCTATGTCCCCGGCTGCCCGCCCCGTCCTGAGCAGTTGATCTATGCCATTACGCTGCTGCAGGAAAAGAGTCAGAAAGAGCGCGGATCGTTCAAGCGGGCGCTGAATCTGGCGTAGGAAGGCTTTTGGCCTTAGGGCTCCAGCTTAGGAATCCTCCTCACAGCTTTTCTTTCCCGCGGCGGCCATGGCCTTCGTGATGAATGCCTGCACCTCGTCGCTCCAGGGCCTCTGGAAGTTTGCGGGCCAGTTGCTCTGGTCCGCGTAGAGTTTGTTCACGCCTTTCTGGATTTCCGGATCGCCGCCGGTAAAACCGCGCGTGAACTCTGACCAGCGCCGGGCCAGGGCTTGGGCCGTCGCGCCGGCCGGGTCCTCGGAACCGGCGATTGCGCCTTCAATGTCAGCGATCAATTCCTGCCACTGTTGTGTGGTCCTGGCCTGGAGTTCGGGAGTCCAGAGTTTCCTGCGCTCCTCCATCTTTGACTGGGCTTCCGGACTGTAATACTTCTTTGTCCAATCCATGTTGCTTTCCATTTCCATCACCTCGATGATTTTCTTCAAGGCGTCCCAAACCGGCCGGCTGCTGGACTTTATGGCGCGTTCCGCTTCGTCAATAGCCTGAATCGCGCGCGCGATCTGCTGATATTTCTCCGTCAGCAGCCCGCGTTGCAGGGCCAGCGTTGCCGCCAGGTCCAGGTCGCTGCCGTCGAGCAGGTCCTTGATTTGTTTGAGAGGCAGCCCGATGACTTTCAATGTCGCGATTTGCTGTAAGCGGACGAGGTCGCGCTCGCCGTACAGGCGATAGCCCGCGCTGTTGCGGCCGCTGGGCTTCAACAGTCCCAGGCGGTCGTAATGGTGCAGGGTGCGCACGGTCACACCGGCTTTTTCCGCAAAATCACTGACTTTGTACATCGTTCCATCTCTCCCGATCATCTTCAGGGCTGACGCAGGGTGAGGCGCAAGGACTATTTTGCCTGCTCACGACCAAACCAAAAGTCGTTAACGTAAGAAACAACCGGGCAGCAGAACTGCCTTAACCCGCATCACATTACGCTGACAGCAGGCCCCTTAGAAATGCTGAAGATCAAGTCTATTACCCTTCTCCTTATGCTGAGCTTTGCCCTGGCGGCATTCCCGGCCAAACTGCGCCAGGTCGCAATGGTGGACCTTCCCGGCGAGCCGGGGTTCAATGAAGTAGCTGTGGCGGAGGGCCAAATCGTAATCAGCCGGCCGGCAACGAATACCATCGAAATTTTCAGCCCGGTCAAGCGTCGCGTGGTGGCCCGCATCTCGCAGGTGGATGGGCCCCGGGGAATCGCCGTGGACGACGCGGCATCACGGGTTTACGTGGCGCTCTCGGGCAGCAACAGCATTGCTGTGATCAACGGCCATAACTGGCAGGTGGAAAAGCTGGTGCCGGTGCAGCACCGGCCGGAGAAGCTGCTCTGGGTGTCCGAGACCAAGACCCTCTACGCCAGCAGCGTGCTGGACCGCACCGTGAGCACGGTGGACCCGATCGTCGGGCGGGAAACCAGCGTGGTGCAACTCAATGGACTCCCCCAGGACATGCTGTATGATCCCGGGCGCCGGCAATTGCTGGTCAGCCTGCAGGACCTCAGAGAAATAGCGGGGATTGATCAAAGCAGCAAGATCGTCAGCCATTTCAAGGTTGCTGGTTCGGAGCCTACAGGCCTGGCCATGGACAGCGCCCGGCGGCGTCTTTACGTTGCGGTGCGCTTTGCGGTGCTTGCGCTGAACGCCGACGACGGGTCGGAGTTGTTCCGCATTGAAGCGCCCGGCGGGACTGACACGCTGGTCCTTGATCCCGGCAATAATCTGCTTTATGCCGCCGGCGGCGATGGCTCGGTGCTGGCCATTGATCTGAACCGCAGGGCCGTGGCCCACGAACTTCCCACGAATGTAAAGGGCTACAGCATCGCCTTTGATCCCAGCCATCGCATGCTGTTCATGCCCGGCGCGCGCGAAGGCCGATCGAAGATGGTGATCCTCAGCCCCATCTCGCTGACCAACCCAAGCCGCCCGCAAACCGCGGAAAACATGCCCTCAACGGCTGAGACAGCGATGCGGAAGTAGCCGGCTATTCCGCCATTCGATGACCCGCAAGCCTGTGCTAGACTGCCCCCGGTATGACGGCGTCCACGGGAATTTCAGAAGCATCAAGCTACGCCACTAAGCTAACGCCCATCCTGGACCGGGCCATTCCGCTTCCCGACCCTTTGCCGCATACGTGGAAACAGAAGTCCAAAGCACTACTCCTCGGTGTGTTGATCGGCATTGGCCTCTCGTTGCTGCTTATCTACGGACGCA
>DATIWA010000412.1:0-3700 GCA_035465515.1 Candidatus Limnocylindrales bacterium
GAGAGCATGAAGTAGGTGCCGCAGCCGCCTCCGGCAGGGATGTGGACGGGAAGACCCAGCCGCCCGGCTTCGCGGGCGATGTAGCGGAAAAGGAAGTTTTGCAGCTCCAGGTACTCGGGTGTCTGGGGAACGCCGTGGGTGATGAAGCGGGAATAGACCGCGCGGGCCTCGGCCACAGCGAAACGCTCGGGATGCGCCGGGCCGAAATCGAGCGAGCGGAGGTAGGCGGCCTCAAACTTGATGGCCACAGCGCCGTTCTTCTTCTGCAATTCCAGTGTGGGCGTGACTATCTTCGCCAGATAGTCCTCAAGCGTCTGGGGGAGGGCGTCCACCCCAAGATCGCTCATATAGCGCCGCAGAAGGGCATCTTCACGGCTGAAGAAAAACTTGCGGTCGGGCGAGTCCATGGCCAGCACTGAGTTTTTGAGCGGGTACATCAGCGCATCATCGAACGGCACCCAGCGAAAACGCGGAGCTTGCAGACCGCGTCCCATGGCCACGCGGTTCGCCAGTTCGCTCTCAATACCGAGCTGATCAAGCACCCAGTTGGGGAAATTGTCGCCCTGCTGCTGCATGACTTTCTTTTTTGCCGCCAGCAGTTCCTGCACATGCGCCGGCGCGGCGTCGTCATACGGATAGTGGTAGAGGGCTTTCCATGCGGCGATGTATTGCGGATTTTCCGGGCGCGAGGTGATCGTGGGAACGCTTGGTTCCAGCGGGTCGCAGGGAAGGGCGTCGAAGTCGTCGTCTTTCTCTCCGGCGGAGACCAGTTTCGGCGGATGTGAGTGGTTGTCAATGGCTTTGATCTTCTGGATCTCGGCGAGAAGCCGGGGATCGGGAGCCTGGGCATGGAGAAAGTTGAAGAAACTGATCAAGCAGACGGCGACGAAAATGTTCCTTACCATTGATTGGCACCTCATCCTACCCATGGCCTGCCGGCGATACATCCGAGAAAGCGTAAATCACGCTGAGGATTCTGCAAAGGTTCGATTATTGCTGCGGCCCGCGCCCTGAGTTTAATCTGCCGCTGTGACGGCCTGTGCGCGCAGCGTCTGTTTACGGACGGTCAGTTTCTCAATCAGATCAGGTTTCAAGGCAAAGCCGCGGCCAGGCGCGTCCGGAACCTTGATGAAGCCCTGAGCGGAAACCTCCACCGCCGGCTCAATGATGTCTTCTTTCCAGTAACGTCTGGAAGCCGAAACATCTCCCGGCAAAGTGAAGTCCGGCAGGGTTGAGAGCGCGATGTTGTGGGACCGGCCGATGCCGGTTTCCAGCATGCCGCCGCACCATACCGGGACATTGTTTTGCCGCGCCACGTTGTGCACGGCCACGGCCTCGCTGAAGCCGCCCACGCGGCCGACCTTAATATTAATGATCCGGCAGGCGCCCAACTCGATCGCCGCCCGCGCGTCACGGCGTCCGTGGATGGACTCATCCAGGCAAATGGCGGTCTTGAGCTGGCGCTGGAGCTGCGCATGGAAGTAGAAATCGTCATGCCAGAGCGGCTGCTCAATCATCAGCAGCCCGAATTCGTCGAATTTTTTCAGATGCTCGATTTGCTCCAGGGTGTAAGCCGAATTGGCGTCGCAGCTCAGCACAATCTCCGGCCAGCGCGAGCGGATACGGGCGAATACCTCAACGTCCCAACCCGGTTTGCACTTTACCTTGATCCGGCGATAGCCCGCATTCAGTTCAGTTTCAATTTTTTCCAGCAGCTGTTCGACCGAATTCTGAATGCCGATGGAGACGCCACAGGCTATCTCGCGCTGTTCGCCGCCCAGCAATCGCCAAAGAGGCAATTGACGTTCCTGCGCTTCGGCGTCCCAGATAGCGTTTTCCAGCGCTCCCTTGGCCATGCGATGACCGCGGATTTTTCCCAGAAATGCAGGAGCGTCCGAGCCCTTTTCTATCGCTTTGCCGAGCAAGGCGGGGACCAGGTAGCGCTCCATGGCATACCACGCGGTGTCAATGGATTCTTCGCTGTAGAACGGATCTTCGCCGGCCACGCATTCGCCCCAGCCTTCCGGGCCGCCGGTGTGCAGGGTGACCAGGAGAATGCGGCGTTCGGTGGTGCGGCCGAAGCTGGTCTCAAAGAAATGCACCAGCGGCATGCGGATTTCACGCAAGGTGACGGCTTCAATCTTCATTCATCCTCCTCGCCCGCCGAGGCATAAGACCAGCTTTCATCCCAGCGGCCCAGCAGGAAGGCGCCATTGTCGTGGGCGTCGCGCTCATAGCCCAGCGCGACCAGGCCGTCACGGAAGGCCGCCAGGAATTGTTCGCGATTTCGTTTCTGTACCTCCGCTGCCCTGGGCCGTTCTGCCTCGGAAGCTTTCCAGGCATAGATTTCCGCCGGCACATTGATCTTCTTTTCCACCGCGAACCGCGGGGGCTGGTTCTTCTCCAGCAGGTCCACCACGCGCTTTGATTTCAGCCACCACTCGGCCACCAGGCGGTCCGTCGGCAGGCCGCCCTGGAGCGGCGAGGACGAGAAGCCATAATGGTTCACGCTGTAGCGCCGCGCAATGGCGCCCAGCTTTACCAGATTGAGGTAAGCGTTTTTGATTTCCAGCGGATCAAAGGTCCACTCCAGCAGATCAAAGCCCTTGGCAATGGCATCTTCCCGCTGCGCCAGCTTCAGGCTTCGGCCGAGGCCGAGATTGCGGACGGCGGCGCGCACCGCCAGCATGTGGGAGTGCAGATAAGGATGCCCGCCGCGGCTGCCGGGAATGGAAAATGCAAACCCCACCAGATCATTGCCATCGAAGGCGCCGATGATCTGGCCGCCTATCTTTTCGCTCACCACGAACATGCGCAGCGGAACAAGGTCCACGTCGTCAAAATTCCAGACTTCCTTTTGCAGCGCAACGCAGGCCTTGTATTCGTCAATGCCGCTGCACTTGCGGACGGTAATCCGTTCGGCGCCTGGGGCCGTGGTGGTCACTTTGCCTCTCCTTCAGAGTTCTTGGCTTGCTGCCATAGCAATTCCATTTCATCCATGGTGGCGTCTTCCAAAGTTTTGCCTCTTGCCTTCAACTGCTCTTCCAGAAAGTTGAAGCGGCGGCGGAACTTGCGGTTCGTCCTGCGCAGGGCGGATTCCGGATCAAGCGCCAGATACCTGGCAATGTTGACCATCACGAAAAACAAATCGCCAACCTCATCTTCCAGTCGCTCACGCAGTTCAGGCGGGACCCGCGATTTGTTTTCCGGCTTGAGCGCGCCGGGCGGCAGGTGCTCCATCTGCTGCTGCAACTCCGCCGTTTCTTCCTCCAGCTTTTCGAACAGACCTTCAATATTGGGCCAGTCAAAACCCACGTGTGCCGCCCTGGAGCTGATTTTCTGGGCCTCCATCAACGCCGGCATTCTGGAGGAGACGCCGTTGAGCAGGGTCTCCGTCTCGTCCGTTGGCGGTTGCATTCCGTTGGCCGCGAGACGCTGCTTTTTTTCTTCTTTTTTAAGCGCTTCCCAGTTCTTGAGGACCTGATGCGCGTCCTCTGCTTTTACGTCGCCGAACACGTGGGGATGGCGGCCGATCAGCTTGTTGCTGAGTGCATCCAGCACGTCATCAATCGAGAACAGCCCCTGCTCTCTGGCCATCTCGGAATAAAAGAGGACCTGAAGGAGAAGGTCGCCCAACTCGCCGGTCAGCTCCGGCCAGTCGCGGTTATCTATGGCTTCAAGAACTTCATAAGTCTCTTCC
>DATIWA010000413.1:0-5584 GCA_035465515.1 Candidatus Limnocylindrales bacterium
TCAGTCAATTCCGCGCCGTTGTGGCAGTTGCTGCAACCGCCTTTGCCGGTGAAGCGGTCCATGCCGCGCTGTTCCAATGCCGTGAGAGCGTTGCGATTGCCTTCCATGAACTGGTCAAAGCGTGAATTGCCGGAAACCAGCGTGGACTCGTACATCTGGATGGCAACACCCCAGAACATCGAGAAGTTGTATTCCATCAGCGAGTATTCGCTGGTGTTCTGCGGCGTTCCGGTATGCAGGAAATTGCCGCCGGCATCCACCACGGCGCTGGAGTCCCACCACTTGGGCTGGAACGCGGCCTTGACCATGTTCACGTAGGTGGTGTTGAGCCCGTTGGCCGGCGAGGCGCTCATTGGTCCCAGAACGCCGTCGTCCGGGGCCACAAGTTGCTGCGCCAGCGGCGTGAGAGAAAGCATCTTCTTGCCGATCTTGATGAAGGGGCGGCCGGCGGCCGACATTTCGACAGAGGCTCCTGGAGGTCCAACCGATTGTGAAGCCAGCGACGAATTGGTGAGCCGCAACTGGACATGGCTGAAGCCATTGGCCGCTCCCTGGTCCACCTGGAGCAGGAAGGCGTTGGGATCGCCGGCGCCAAACGGGTTCACGCCATTGAACAGGTTCTGCGCGCGACCGTCCCAGAAATTGCGGTAGTTAAAGACCGCGTTGATCACCGAAGGCGCGTTGCGCGGCGTTACCTGGCGAACATTCATCATTCCGGCGTTGCCGTCAGGAATGCTGAAGATGCTGTCCGGGATGGGTGTTTCATCCTCCGCGGCCTGGTTCAGAACCACGTCGTTAAACTGATTTTTGTATACCCCTTGTGATCCCACGATGTTGCTGTTGTGCAGCGGGAAATCAGCCGCCGTCAGTGTGTAATTGGGATGGAAAGGTGCGTAGAACGTATTGCTGTCCGCGGCTGGATTTCCGTTTCCATCGACGCGGTTGAAGCCGGGATTGATCTGGTTGCCAAACCGGTTGTCCGCTCCCGCATTGGAGTGGCAGGTGGCGCACGCCGTGATGCCGTCGCTGCCGGACTGCATGTCCCAGAAAAGGGCCTTGCCAAGCGCGATCGTCGCCGAGCGGTCAATAATCAGGTTGGCGAGTTCGGTTTGCGTGGGTCCGGGTACGGCTACCGTACTCAGGGCGGCCAGTTTGCGCTCGCCGTTCCCCCCTTCATTTTCCCCGCCGCCGCCCTTACCGCCTTTGCCCCGGCCGCCTCCACCCCCTCCGCCATTATCATCTCCGCCCGCGCCGGCAACCGGCGTGGGTGATGGCGTGGGTGCGGGCGCAGGGCTCGGCGTCGGCGTTGGTGTTGGCGTTGCACTGCTGCTGCTTCCGCCGGCCGGCGAACCGGTGGTTGATTTTCCTGGTGTATTGCTGGTTGTAAGTCTGGGAAGGTTCCCGCCACAGCCCATGATCGCCACCGCATATGTTGAGGCGGCAAGGAGGGCCAGTCTGCTCAGTGCTTTCTGGTACTGCATTTTGAAGCGCTCCTCGCTTGCTCCCAGGATTGCGAGACTGCTGCGGTGAGCTGCCGGCTGCGCCAGAGGCGGGCAGTTCGGGCCCACTGCGGGGACCAGGGAAGGAAGCTGGGGTGGTAACGATGGATCCGGGCCCTGTGCCAGTCTTACCTTACTTGGCCGTCAGTTTCCAATCTGCGCCGTTTGGCGTTTGCGACGCATTCGAGAGTCATTTGGTTTTTCCGTGAGTGCCGTGCCGGGGGCTCGTGCCGGGCTGTGACACACCCTGGCTTTGCCGAGACCGGAAAAGAGCAGTCACCCGTCGTTTCAGGGTGAGTTTGCTGCCGCCCGGTTTGAACGTCATTAAATCCAGATTAAATTTCCTAAGAACTATATTTTTTCCGTTCTGACGAGCCACGCGCACCTGCGGAGCACAGAATCGTGCCGCCCATGCGATTAGCAAAATTAATCGCCTTCTAATGGAAATTCCTCTTTCTTTTGCGCATCCTCATCCTGCCGGACTTGCCCCCCTGTAAGAAGGAATTGGCTCAGGTTGCGCATGGTCCAGGCACGACAGTCACCCGAGGCAAGAGCTTCCGGACCGGAGGGACGTTGATGAAGCAGAAGGAAAATAACGCAGCCAGACTGCGAATTCTCGCCGCGATCCTGGTTGCCGCTCTCTACGTGTTATCAGGCACGGCCCATGGCATCAGAATCGTTCAGCCTGGAGCGGCGGACAACCTGGCGACCAGATCACATTTCTCGCCCGACATGCGGCATTAGCCGGCAGCTGAGGTTTTCAGGTACTGCCGCAGTTACCATCCGGCTTCGGCGGAAATTCAACAAGGATGGAGTGCAGCACCAAAGGTTTACCCTCTCAGATAAACCTTAATATGCGCGCCAGCACAGTCGAACCTGACTTGCTGGTGCGCTTTCCCCGCCTGGCTCAAAATCCTTTTCGAACCAGTTCGGAGGCGCTGAGTTTTGTTCCCGGTTCGTGCCGCGTCATCCTCTCCACATATTTGGCCAGAACGTCCACTTCAAGATTTAGAGGATGGCCCGGCCTCAAACCGCGCAGGTTCGTCGCTTTCCAGGTGTGCGGAATGATTGCGATTTCCATGCGATTGCCTGCGATGCCGGCGACCGTCAGGCTGATTCCCTCAACCGCGATTGACCCCTGAGGAACGACGTAGCGCGAGAGATGGTCCGGCATGTCTATCAACAACCGCCAGTCCTCGCGCCCCTTGATTCGGGCAAAGCTGATCAGTGAGCCGATGCCGTCCACGTGCCCCTGGACTATGTGGCCACCCAGCCGGTCTTGTGGACGCGCCGGCAACTCCAGGTTCACCAGCGAACCTTTCTTCAGGCGCGACAATGACGTCCGTTGAATGGTCTCCTCCGCCAGGTCGGCGGAAAATTGGCTTCGCCCGATCTCCAGCGCCGTCAGGCATACGCCACTTACGGCCACGCTGTCCCCGGTCTTCAACTCCCGAGTGACGTCACTTGCCAGGATCGTGATGCGCGTGAGCGCGTGGCCTTTTCTCGCAGGCAGTAGCCGCAAACCGGCAATCTTGCCCGTCTCCTGAATCAATCCCGTGAACATCAGGGGGCCTCCTCGGTGGCGTACGGATCGCGCAGATAACCTTCCACGGCAAAATCTTCGCCGAAACGGTGTAAAACCACATTTTTAACCACCGCAGCCTCGCTCATCTTCCGGAACCCCGCCCCCGCAGCAAAGGGTACGGAGCCGGTCCCCGCAAGGATTTTGGGCGCGTAATAAAGAAAGACTTTGTCCACGATTCCGGAGGCGAGCGCCGCCCAGTTCACCAGCGCTCCTCCTTCGATCAGCAGGCTGGTGATGTCCAGTTCACCCAGTCTGGCCGCTATCCTGGCAAGGTCGGGGCGTCCGTCGCGCGAACCCAAAGGCACCTGCTCCACTCTGATGCCGCGGGCTTCCAGTTCGCGCCTCTTCTTTTCTTCGGCAAAGGAGCAGAACACCAGGACGTCGCCTTGCGCGGTCTTGACCAGCCGCGACTCCAAAGGCAGCCGCAGCCGGGAGTCCAGAATCACCCGCAGCAGCGGACGCCGCCGGGGAAGGCCCGTGCGGTCGGTGAGCAGTGGATCGTCGGCGATCACAGTTCCCACGCCTACCATGATCGCGTCCGACTGGTGGCGCAGTTCATGGACGTGTGCCCGCGCTTCCACGCTGGTGATCCATCCGCCGGTTGCGCCACCCGTTCCGAGCGCCGAAGGGCTGGACGATTCGCCGGGAGGAGGAGCAATCTTTCCGTCCAAAGTCATGCCTGACTTGAGCGTCACCAGCGGGCGCGCGCTGCGAATGTGCCGTGCGAAGTCTTCATTCAGCTTGCTCGCCTCCGCTTCCAGCAATCCAACCTCAGCCTGAATGCCCGCTGCGCGGATCTTCTCCAGCCCCCGGCCACTGACCTTGGGGTTGGGATCCACCATCGCGGCCACCACGCGCTGGATTCCGGCCGCGATCACCGCATCGGCGCATGGCCCGGTGCGCCCCTGATGGCTGCATGGCTCAAGATTGAGATACAGTGTTCCGCCGCGGGCCTCAGCGCCTGCCTGCTCCAGCGCCAGGACCTCGCCATGCTTTACGCCGTCATAGGTATGGAAACCGGTGCCTGCGATCTTGCCCGCGCGGTTAAGCACCACCGCGCCCACGCGCGGATTGGGCGAGGCCAGCGCCGTGCCTTGGCGCGCCAGATCCAGCGCCTGGCGCATGCAACGCTCGTCTTGCTCACTGAATGTCATGTGTTCGCGAAGAGTGAATCCACAAAGTTCTCCGGGCTGAAGGGAAGCAAGTCGCCGGCTTTTTCTCCCACGCCTACGTACCGGACCGGCAGCCCCAGTTCACGCGAGATGGCCACGACCACGCCGCCTTTGGCCGTTCCGTCAAGCTTGGTAAGCACGATTCCCGTGACGCCTGCCGATTCCGTAAACAGGCGCGCCTGCTGCAAACCGTTCTGTCCCGTGGTGGCGTCCATCACCAGCAGGACTTCATGCGGCGCGCCGGGTATGATGCGCTGCGCCGTGCGGGTCATCTTTTCGAGTTCCGCCATCAGCCCGGTCTTGGTGTGCAAGCGGCCCGCGGTGTCCACGATCACGCTGTCGGTGTGCCGGGCCTTGGCGGCATTCAAAGCGTCAAACAGGACCGCTGCGGGGTCGCCGCCCGGCTTGGTCTTGATGATTTCCACCCCGGTGCGCGAACCCCAGATTTCGAGCTGCTCAATGGCTGCAGCCCGGAAGGTGTCCGCCGCGCAGAGCAGGACCGTTTTGCCCTCGCTGCGCAGAGCGTGCGCCAGCTTGCCGATGGTGGTGGTTTTTCCAGTGCCGTTTACGCCCACCACCATCACCACCTCAGGCTCCCCCTTGAACGGTTTGCCTGCCTTTGGAGGAGTGGAGCGAAGGATTTCCAGGATCTGTTCCTTGATGATCTGTTTCAGCTCGGCCACGTCCTTGATCTGTTTGCGGTCGGCTTTCTCGCGCAGCTTGCCCAGGATTTCGTCGGTGGTGCTGGTCCCCAGGTCGGCGCCGATCAGGATGGCCTCCAGGTCGTCCAGTGTGTTGCGGTCAATTTCCTTGGTGAAGGCCATTACCTCGTCAATGCGCTCGCTCAGGTTCTCGCGCGTGCGCGTGACGGCCTGCTTCATCTTCTCCAGGAATGTAGGTTGAGGAGTGCCAAAAAGTGTCTGAATCATCGTAGGAATGCCTGTCCGGCACGGAGCGGCCTGCCGGACTCTTGATTATATCGGGATACCGGGGAGCAGGTTCGCGAGGAGGACGGCCGCCGTGAGAAAAGCGCGGAATTGGTTCGACTTGCCGGAGCGGCCTTAGATCTGCTCGGCCGTGGTAATGACGGAAGCCGAAGCGGTTGCAGCTTGTTCGCCGCTCACTGTGGCCGCGCGATGGATGCGCAGCTTGCCGCTCTCAAAGACTTTGGTCATGGCCGCCACAACAGTGATATCAAACTTGGTGGCCGCCAGCGAATTGATGATGCGGATAACGTACTCGGGGTCCATGGCCGCCTGGTAGGGGCGGTTTGTGGTCATGGCATCAAAAGTGTCCGCGACCATGATGATTCGCGGCATCAGGGGGAT
>DATIWA010000414.1:0-2572 GCA_035465515.1 Candidatus Limnocylindrales bacterium
GGGAGCGATCCCGGTAGCTGAGGTGAAGTCGGTCCGCCGATAGAGCTGGGCCAGTTCAGCGGGAGTCAGGCGGCTGGCGACAGCAGAGAAATAGGAATTGCAGGAGTAGGCGATGGCATCGGCGGCATTGAGATCTGTGACCGCGGGAGAGTGGGTGCAGTCCATGCGCCGGCCGGCGATGTACAGCGGACGCCGGCAGATGAGGCGCTCTCCGGGGCGGGCCCTTTTTGTGCGCAAAAGCTCAGCCAGGACGAATGGCTTGACCGTGGAGCCGGGAGCGGCCAGCCGCTGGGCGGCGAGTTTCAGGTTCCAGTGGGCGAGCGCCTTGCCGGAAGAAACATCAAGCACGACAGCGGCGCCGGGGTGGTCCTTCATCAGGCCGGCAAGGAGCGGCTGAAGGTCGGCGGCGGAGGGCTTCTGCTGGGCGGCTGAGCCGGCGGTCAGGCAGAGCAGGAGACAAAGAAGTCGGAGGAAGTTGCGCAATGAAAGGAATATTACCGCAATGGGCGAGAGAGACGGGAAGGAAAGTTACCGCGCATACCCGGATGTGTGGGTCAGATCTCAATGGGCGGGTGCAGCCGCATCGGGTTACAATCGGGAGCCATGAGCAGCGTTCAACGATTCGGTCTGGTTTTATTTCTTGCCGCAGCGACAGCCGCCGGCTTTCTGACTTCTTTCATGCACGCCGCAACAGCGGACGAACAGGCTGTTCTTGCTCCCATCACCGCCATGTTTGACGCCATGGCGAAACGCGACGCGGCGGCGATCAAGCAGCCGCTGCTGGCGGGCGGAACCATGGTGCTGATGCGGAACGGCAAGCCGACCCAGATGACGTTTGAAGCCTTTGCGGAACTGGTGGGCAGGCCGGGGAAGGCGCGCATCGAGGAGCGGATTCATGATCCGCTGGTGCGGATTGACAACGATCTGGCGGTGGTGTGGGCCCCGTTTGAGTTCCTGGTGGAAGGCAAAGTGGACCACTGCGGAACGGATTTGTTCAACCTTGTGCGCACGGATGGGAAATGGCTGATCGCGAGCGTGGCCGATACCGGGCGAAAGGACTGCGCAGCCCGCTAGAAGGATTTTTCGGCCCGGGGCGGCCGGGAACGCGTCAATGACGGCAGCGTGGCGGCGGCGGGGATTGTTATTTGGGGCTGGGATTCCGGCGCAGGGCAGAATCAAGCAGCCAATGATTCACTCAGCAACCTTCCTTTCGATGCGCCGGTCAGGAACCAGCCAGATGATGGCAACCACCACATAACCCAGGTTGGCAATCCATGGCCGCACGAAGGCGAGGGCAATGGCCACGGAATAAATCAGAATTGAGAGTTTGCCCTTCCGGTCCCTTCCAATGGACGTGGCCAGGGTTGAACCGTGGCCATGAAGCCTGATGAGGACCCTGGCCAGGATGAAATAAGCCGTGCCAGCCAGCAGCAGCACCACGCCGTACACAGCCACCGGCCAGGAGTCGAGTTGGTTCTCTCCCACCCAGGCCGTAGTGAATGGGATGAGCGAGATCCAGAACAAAAGGTGCAGGTTGGCCCATAGCGTGGCGCCGTTCACGCGCTGGGTCGCGTGCAGCAGGTGATGATGGTTGTTCCAGTAGATCCCGACGTAAACAAAACTCAGGACGTAACTCAGCAGGACGGGAATTACCGGCACCAGCGCCGCCAGACTGGTTCCGTGCGGTGTCTTCAATTCCAGCACCATGATGGTGATGATCACGGCCAGGACCGCGTCACTGAAGGCTTCCATGCGGCCTTTGCTCATTGGTTGTCCTCCTGCGGCAGAGCATTCATCTGGAGTCTACGCTAGATCAACAGGGCCTGAGGCAGGCACGTAGCGCAGGGAAAGCACGTTATCGGCCCGAGCGGCCGTTTCGCGGATAGAATGATTCAGCGCGTCGCGATGAGCAAATCAGACATGCAAAGCTGGCTCGCCCAACATCCAGGGGCTTTCGGTTTATTTTGTAGCTCTGTGGCTTCTCGTGTCCTCAATCATCAGCTACGTTGGTGGCTGGACTGCGCTGGCGAAGCGATTCAAGCTGAAACAGCCATTCGCCGGAACAAAGTGGACCCGCCGTCCCCGATTCAAATCTTTTTCGTCCTGCCGGCGAACGAAAAATGCCTCGCATCGGGCGCCTGCAGACGCCTTGTTTATACTTGTTGATCGTCCTTTCGCCTTAAAAGGAGGTTGACGTGGAATTCGAAACTGGCTTGGCATATGCAGCCCAAGGAAGAGCTGTTCTCTTCCTTGGCGCTGGCTTCTCGTGGGGAGCAACAAGTCTGGCGGGTGAACCGTTCCTTATGGGAGCCGGCCTTGGTAAAGGACTGGCGGACGAAGCCGGCATACCTAGCGACTTCACGCTTGAAGACATCGCCGATATTTATATGTCCCGCTTTAGCCCAGCAGCCCTACTGCGGCAACTCCGGAACTGGTATGTAGCTAAGGATGTGACAAAGAGTCAAAGAGAAGTCGCAAAGCTGCCTTGGCGGTCCGTATACACGACAAATTATGACGACGTTTTCGAACGTGCCTGTGCTGAAATTGGCAAAGATGTCGTATCGTATGATGG
>DATIWA010000415.1:0-2184 GCA_035465515.1 Candidatus Limnocylindrales bacterium
CTCCTGCAGCACGTCATATCCGTTGCGCGCAGGTATCTGAAGGTCCATCAGCACCAGATCGGGCGCTGCCGTCCGGATTTTGTTCAGAGCCTCTTCGCCGTCACTCGCCTCTGTCACCGCGTAACCCTGCTGTTCCAGGACGGTGCGCAGCAACTCGCGGCTGTTCGCTTTATCTTCGACGATCAGGATCTGCTTCATCCGTTCGCGTAAACCTGAATCACATATTTTACTGCGCGGCCTGAGGGCCCGCCACTGGGATGGTAAAAGTGAAGCGGCTGCCCTGGCCCGACTGGCTCTCAACCCAGAGCTTGCCTCCATGCAGTTCTACCAGCTTGCGGGTAATGGGCAGGCCAAGACCGGTGCCTTCGCGTGTTCCTTTGGTCGTGTTGCCTACCTGATAGAACTTTTCAAAAATGCTCTCCTGCTCTTCCGGCGGAATGCCGATTCCCGTATCGCCCACCGTGGTTTCCAGCCATTCGTCGTGGGTGCGGGACTCAACCCAGAGGGAGCCGCCCTCGGGCGTAAATTTGACGGCGTTGCTCAGGAGATTGTAGAGAATCTCTTTCACGCGGACGCGGTCCGCAAAGATCATGTCCTGGACAGAATTCCGGATCTCCAGATTGATGTTCTTAACAGCGGTTTGCTGCCGGATCCCAGTCAGTACTTCATCCAGACAGGCGCCGAAATCGAAGGTGCTCACCTGCAACTCCAGGCGGCCGGCTTCGATTTTGCTCAAGTCGAGGATTTCATTGATCAATTCCAGTAAATGCCGTGAGTCCTGGAGGATGTGACCGATGAAACGCTTTTGCTTGGGGGTAAGACTGCCCTCGATTTCTTCGGTGAGCAACTCAGAAAAGCCAATGATGGTGTGCAGGGGAGTCCTGAGCTCGTGGCTCATGCTGGCGAGGAACTCGCTTTTCAGACGGTTGGCCCTCTCGATGTCGCGGTTGCGCGCCTCAAGCTGCTGGTTCTTGGCTGCCAGTTCGGCGGTGTGCTGCTCCTGGACAAGATGCAGCCGGTCCTCTATCTCTTTGCGCGCGCTAATGTCTCGCACCACTGCAATGACCCGCAGCTCGTCGCCAACCCGGTTTGGACTCAGGCTGATTTCCACCGGAACCAGGCTGCCGTCCTTCCTCCTGGCCTTCAACTCCAGGCCGGTCCCCATGGGCCGCGTCTGCGGGGCTTTGGTATAAGACGAGCGGTGTTCGCCATGCGCAGGCCGCATGGCTTCAGGCACCAGAGTCTCGACCTCCTGCCCCAGCAACTCACTGCGGCTATACCCGAACATTTTTTCAGCCGTTTCATTGAGCAAGAGGATCCGGCCCCGCGAATCGGCTTCAAGAATCGCATCCGGGGCGGCTTCCAGGAGTTTACGAAAACCCTTTTCCGCGAACCTGGCTTCGTCCGCCGTCCGGAGCTTTTCCAGCAGCAGGTTGGACTCCGTAAGGTCACGCGCAAGGGCTGTCGCACCGATGATTGTCCCGTTGTCGTCGCGCAGAGGCGTTTCGGTGAGGGCGACGCTGACGGGGTGGCCATCTTTGTGCCGTCGAACCGTTCGAAGCTGCTGGACGGACTCTCCGGCAAACACCCGGTTCAGCAGCGCGGAAGCATTGTGTTCAGGTCCCGGCAGGCTGAGGATAGATAGTGGCCGGCCGATCACTTCATCCGCAGTGTATCCATACACTTGCTCCGCTCCGCGGCCCCAGGTCCTGATGGTGCTATCCAGGTCCATGGTGTAGATCGCGTCTTCCGAGGAGGCAACAATTGAAGCAAGATCGCGCTGGGCTGCTACCAGGGCGCGTTCTGATTGTTTGCGCGCACTGATGTCGCGAACAATCGAAATTCCGCCTTCCAGGGCCCCGTTTTCAGCCAGCAGGGGGCGGCCGGAGATGGAGAGCCAGCGTTCACCGCCCTCGTGGCGTAACACGACCTCCATTCCCTGAACCAGCTCCCCACGAACGGCCCGCCGGAGCGGGAGCAGATCAGCGGGACAGGGATCAGGCTGGTCCGGAAGATAAATGTTGAGCGGCTCCCAGAGCTTGCCTGTCTGGGGACTCAGTTTTGCGCCGTACATCTGCTCCGCGGCAGCATTGAAGAGGACCAGGCATCCTTGAGCGTCAGCCACCAGGACAGCCTCCTCCAGCGCGTCAATCACCGGCCGCATGCGTGGCCGCCATGTGTCCG
>DATIWA010000416.1:0-6559 GCA_035465515.1 Candidatus Limnocylindrales bacterium
CGGGATCGTGCCGTTGAACGTCCACACCGAAAGCGGGCTCTGGGTGGGCATGCCGGGATGAAACTTGAGCGGAATCGAACTGGTGGGGTCAACACCGGAATTCATGCTGGAAGCAACGCCAGGGTTGTAAACGGTGTTTTCCGTGGCGCCCATCTGGCTGGCTTCAATACAGACCTGGGGCGCGTAATGGTCGAAAAGCTGATGGCCCCACACGGGTCCCGGTGGACGGCCTTCACATGGTCCAAAACCGCCGCCAAGGGCGGGGTCCACGGGAATCAAAGTCTGGTTGGACTCAAGTGTCGGCACCGGAGTCAGATCGCCGGTGAGCGGGTTGTGCTTCCGCTGGAGAACGTCAAACCGCAGCATGGGTTGAGAAAATTCCTGGACGCCGAACAAAGGACTGCGCGGGGCGCCAGTAGGAATACTGCTGACGCCGTCGGCATAAGCCGTCTGAACAAAGGGGTTCAGGCCCTGAATCGGCGCCAAAGCGCCGGCTCCCGTAATGAGACCCCATTTGATGAGGTCACGCCGTGAAACCTTGCCATGAGAATAAGCCTGAACGATCTCTGCCCGATTTTTCCGGGCATTTTCAGCTTCTCTGACGCGTGCTTTCGATGCATTTTCCGGAAGAAAGATGAAACTCATGTGGACTGCGCTCCTTGAAATTGGCGTACAAAACCGGCCGGTAAACAACCGGCGCGGCGTGGAGTCGGCTGGTGCAAATGCAACGTCGCCAGCGCATCCGGATCGCGCGAGTCAGGGGAGGCTTCGCCCGGATTGCGTCTTTAGCGACTCAGCCTTGACAGGAGTATCTTCGGCTAAGATTAGAAAGACCCAAAGACTAGGTTAAAAGTATTAATCTTTCCTAAAAAGCGCCCGGCAGTACCAACGTAACCTTTGTTTGGCAATAACACAGACGGACAATGCCTCCAACGTTGTTGAGGTAATGCCCAGAATGAAACAGATTAATGTTGTAGTTTCGCTGCCGGGGGAAAACCAGTATCTGCGCGAACAGGCATCAGCCGCCGGGGAGACGGCCAGGCGCCTGGGCATGAATGCCCGGATCATCAACGCAGAGAGCGACCCGGTCAACCAGAGCCAGCAGTTGCTGGAAATCATTCAATCCTCATCCGCCCCCGTCCCCGACGCCATTCTTGTGGAACCGGTTACGGAATCAGGACTGCCCAGGGTGGCCGAGGCCGCCGCGAAAGCCGGGATCGGGTGGGTGGTCAGCAATGCGCGCGTTGATTACATTGAGCGATTGCGGAGCAATTCGCGGGCTCCCATTTTCAGTGTGTCGCAGGACCACGGCGAAATCGGGCGGCTTCAGGCCAGGCAATTTGCCATGCTGCTTCCCGACGGCGGTTCCGTGCTGTATCTGAGGGGACCGGCCTCCAATTCCCTGGCCTGCCAGCGGGCGGAAGGCCTGGAAAGCGCCGCGCCGGGCAACATCCAGATCAAGACCCTGAAAATTCAGTGGACGGAGGAAAGCGGCTACCAGACGGTAAGTTCGTGGCTGCGGTTGTCCACGGTGCGGGCGGCAAGCGTCCACCTGATCTGTTCCCAGAATACGGATTTCATTGCCGCGGCCCGAAGGGCGTTTCAAGACGTCGCACAAGGCGAGGAACGGGCGCGCTGGCTCAACATTCCCTGCGCCGGCGCCGGCCTTCCCAGCCAGGCCAGGCCGCTGGTGGAAAGCGGCGTTCTGGCCGCAGCCGTGATCACATCGCTGACAATCGATACCTGCCTGCAGATGCTGCGCCACGCCCTGGAAAGCAAGTTGCAGCCTCCGGAGCGCACCGTGGTTTCAGCCTCCTCCTATCCCAGCCTTGAAGAACTGGCCAGGCTGCAGGCAACCAGATCTGCAGCCGGCGCGACCGGCAAATAGGTTCCGGAAGGGCAGCGGCACGCCACCCGCTGGTTTTTCCTTTAAACGCGAATGCGCCTGGAGGCGGCCCTTCGGCGCGATTTCGCCGGTTTGGAATTTGCGGACCGGGCAGCAGCCCCCGACGGCCGGCCCGGCTCGGCAGTTTCCAGGCGCTCCAGGCCGGGGAGTTCCTGCTTCATCTTCAGCACGGGCTGGAAGAGATCGCCCATCTTTTCCACGCGCTTGAGCACCTGGTCGGCGGTAAAGACCAGCAGTTCCGGATCGTTCTTTTTCAAGCAGTTCTCCACCTCATCCCACGCCACCGGGGTGGAGACGGTGGGCCGTTCTTTGGCGCGCAGCGAATAGACGCATACGGTGGTCTTGTAGTCGTCATTCTGGCTCCAGTCCACAAACACCTTGTTCGCCCGGAGCGCTTTTTTCATGTCCGAAACCACCTGCTTCTGATGGCGGGACTCCAGCAGCCGGGCAACAGCCTTGGCAAAAGGCTTGGTTTCCTCGTAGCTGACGGGAGTATTGAGGGGAACATAAATCTGCAGTCCCTTGGATCCGGAGGTCTTGGCAAAGGACTCCAGGCCAAACCCGGCAAAGATCTCCCGGACCCAGAGCCCGACCTGGCAGCACTGCACGATGTTGGCGGGCTGGCCGGGGTCAAGGTCGAAGGCGATGACGGTGGGCCGCTGCATCTGAGGAGCGCGGGAAAGCGATACGTGCAGTTCCAAATCAGCAAGGTTGGCCAGCCACACCAGGGTCGGCAGGTCCGCGGCCACGCAATAATCCATGTGCCGATGATTGCCTTCGCTCCAGATTTTGGCGGTCTGCATCCAGCCCGGGCGGTAAGACGGGCAGTTTTTCTCGTAAAAATGCATGCCATCCACTCCGTTGGGATAGCGTTTGAGCGTCAGCGGCCGGCCTTCCAGGTGCGGCAGCAGCACCGGCGCCACGCGGATGTAATAGTCGATCACCTGGCCCTTGGTAAAGCCGGTCCTGGGATAGAACACTTTTTCCAGGTTGGAAAGAGTGATCTGCCGCCCTTCGATCTCCACGGTTGATTGCTGCCGGGTCACGATGCGATCCTTTCAATTGCGCGGTCCCTGATGTTTTACCTGGGTGATGCTTTGCCGGGGTGGCCGGGGCCTGCCAAATTAGATGCCGCGCAGCCCGGACCCGGCATTGCTTCGGAAGGAGCAGCGCAATTTTGTATGTCTTTCAACAACGAACCCGCGCCGGGGAAACATCTAATCGGTGATGCTACAGGAGCAGGACAAGCCGCTGCCGGTCAGTTCCTCCCGGCCCCCTTGCTTCCCGGCGGAGCAGGAGTCGCTCTTCCGGGAGGTCATCCAATTAATGGACCGCGAACGTGTGCCTGTGGTGATTTCCGGCGCGTTTGCGCTGCACGAGCATACCGGAATCTGGCGCGACACCAAGGACCTTGATTTCTTTCTGCCGCCGCAGGAGGTATCGCGCGCCATGAAACTGCTGGAGGAGGCGGGCTTTGAGACGGAGATTCTGGACGCCGTGTGGCTGGCCAAGGCGAGGCGCGACGGTTATTTCGTGGACCTGATCACGGGAATGAGCAATGGCGTGGTGCGGGTGGATTACACCTGGGTGCGGCATGGAAGCCGGTCAGAAATCTTCGGTATTTCGGCGCGGGTCCTGGCGCCGGAAGAGCTCATTGCGTCGAAGATCTTCGTCACGCGGCGGGAGCGTTTTGATGGAGCCGACATTTGCCACATCATCTACGGCACTCGCGGCAAATTCGACTGGCAGCGCCTGATGGGCCTGCTCGGCGAACACTGGCAGATGCTCCTCTGGGTCCTGGTCCTGTACCACTACGTCTACCCCGCCCACTGCGACTACGTGCCGCGGGCCGTCTGGGACGAATTGATGCAGCGCTTCAAGACAGAACTGGACTATCCCAACCGGGCCATTGATTTCCGCGGCAGCCTGATTGATGAAAACATGTTCGCCATTGACGTGATGGAATGGGGCAAACGAAACACTCTTGAAGAGTACCGGCAGAAGGCGGAGATCATCCGTCCCGGACGCAGTGAAGCAGCCTGATGGCCGGGTCTTACAACGGCCTGCGTATTGAGAGCCCATGAGAATTGCAGCCACGGCAGACATACACTTTACGCCGCAGAGCTATGACCGCATCCGCGAACCGCTCAGCCATGTGCGCGACGAAGCGGACGTGCTGGTCATCGCCGGCGACCTCACCAATTACGGCAAGCCGGAGGAAATGCATTCCCTGCTGAACGCGCTGGTGCGCCTGCGGGTCCCCATTGTTGCCGTGCTGGGAAACCACGACTATGAGAGCGGCCAGGAGCAGGAACTGATCAAGATGATGACCACGGAAGGCATCAAGGTGCTGGATGGCAGCAGCTACGAGCGGGACGGCGTGGGGTTTGCCGGCGCCAAGGGGTTCATCGGCGGCTTTGGACGAGGCATGCTTACGGCCTTCGGCGAGCGGGAGATCAAGGCCTTTGTGCAGGCCTCCATTGACGAGACCATGAAACTGGAGCGGGCGCTTACCCTCCTGCGCGCCGAGAAGGTGGTCATCGTCACGCACTACGCGCCCATCTGTGAAACGGTCATCGGAGAGGCCCAGGAGATCTGGCCCTATCTGGGCAGCTCTCGCCTGGCCGAAGTGATCGATCGCAACGGAGCAGTTCTGGCCCTGCACGGGCACGCGCACCACGGCAAGCCGGACGGGAAAACCACCGGCGGGGTGCCGGTCCATAACGTGGCGATTTCCCTGCTGATGGCGCGCGACGGCGGCAAGCCCTACCGGATTTTTGAGATATAAAACCGGTTTTCCAGAGCGGCAATTCCCCTTTTCCTGGAAACCGGCCAGCAGCCCGCAAAATAGTGCGAGCGGGCCGCGGCAAGCTCGCCCGCAGAAGGACGATTTCTCCTTATAATGTGTACAAAGGTATAAGGGCGATTGCGGTTGAGTAAGTAATCTGAACTCCGCACTGCGCACACTCTACGACGGAAAAGATGGGGTACGGAGCTCAATCGGCGCTCGGCCCGCAGGAAGCGGCCTTCCTGCAAACCATTTCCCTTTCCATCATCGCCGCCTCCAGCGGTCCCGATAACATCCCCGCCGTATCACGGGCGCTGGGGTGCCGGATTTCCCCGGACAATGGAAAAATCACGCTGTTTTTTTGCGCGGGCGACGCCCACGAACTGCTCGGCCACATTGCAGGCAACGGCACAATTGCGGCGGTGTTCTCACTGCCCCGCACGCACCAGGCATTACAGTTGAAAGCAACGGATGCAGTTGCGGAAAGGCCATTGGACAGCGATTTCAAGCTTGTGGACGCGTATCGGCAGGCATTTGTGGACCATGTGGGACAGCTCGGCCATCCCCGGCCGGTGGTCGAAACCATGCTCGCCTGCGACCATGACGATCTGGTCGCGGTTACGTTTACGCCCGCGGCCGTATTCTCGCAAACGCCCGGGCCGAACGCCGGGCACGCCATCGGTGCGGCAAAATGACGCTGCGGGTGGACGGAATTCGTGAGTGCCTGGAAGGCGTGATACCGGGCCTGATCGCGACATGCGATCTGCAAGGCACCCCCAATGTCACCTTTCTCTCGCAGGTGGAATACGTTGACAGCGAGCATGTGGCGACTTCGTACCAGTTTTTCAACAAGACGCGCCAGAACATCCTGGCAAATCCGTATGCCCGGCTGCTGTTGACGCATCCGCTCACCGCGGCCAGGTATCGCCTGCGGGTGCAATATCTTCGCACCGAAACCGAAGGACCGCTGTTCGAGCGAATGAAGGCAAAGCTGGCGGGCATCGCCTCCCACACCGGCATGAGCGGGATCTTCCGCCTGCGCGGGTCTGATATTTTCCGCGTGCTCCAGATTGAGCGGGTCCACGGGAAATCCGTGCAAGCGCCGCCCTCACCGAACCGGCTGGCGGCCCTGCGCAGTTCGGCGGAACGCATCAGACATTGCACCGATCTTGACAGTCTCTTCCAGGAGACGCTGGCCTGCCTCGACTCCTATTTCGACATCCGGCACGCGATGCTGCTGATGCTGGACGGCCGGGCCGGGCGCTTATACACCGTGGCCAGCTACGGCTACGAACATTCGGGTGTGGGATCTGAAATTTCGGTGGGCGAGGGATTGATCGGCGTGGCCGCGCGTGAGCGAACCGCCATCCGTATCGGGCACATGACCGCCGAGTACGGCTATGGCCAGGCCATCCGCCGCCACATTGAGCAGCAAGGCATGGGAGTGATTCTGGAAAATGAAATCCCGCTCCCGGGCCTGCCGGAATCGCGCAGCCAGATGGCTGTCCCCATCCTTGCCTGCGGCCGTCTGCTGGGCGCGCTGTTCGTGGAGAGCTGCAAGGACCTGCGTTTTACCTACGACGACGAGGACGCTCTGGTGGCTCTGGCCGCCCAGCTCGGCATCGCCATGTTCGCCCTGCAAAACCTTGCCGAAAGCTCCGAGGAAGCATCTCCGCGCCATACCGCGCCCGCGCCCGTCGCCGGCGCTCCCCTGCTGGTGCGCCACTACGCCGAGGATGACACCGTCTTCCTGGACGATGAATACCTTATTAAGGGCCTGGCGGGCGGCATCCTGTGGAACCTGCTGGGCGATTATTCCGAAAAGAAGCGGTGCACCTTCACCAATCGTGAGCTGCGGCTGGACC
>DATIWA010000417.1:0-5446 GCA_035465515.1 Candidatus Limnocylindrales bacterium
CCTTCACCCGGACGCTGTGCCACGTATGCTTCTTTTTTGCCAGCGTCGCGCTGCTGTTGACGCAAAGCCGGGGCGGGCTCATTGCTTACGTGGGAATTCTTCTGCTTTCTGCGTACCTGCTCCCGGCCACGCGAAGCCTACGTGTTCGTTGGATTGCCGTGGTCATGGTGTCTTGCGTGCTCGGAGCAGTAGTTGCCGGCATGATCTTCAAACGTCTCTCAGGGGTTGATACGTTTACGGAAGTCACGCGGCTGGCGATATGGGCAGGCGCGGCGCTGATTTTCATGGCCCATCCGCTGGCGGGAGTCGGCTACGGCAACTTCAAGCTGGTCCTGGCCAATACCATTGATGTGCCGGAAGGCTTTATGCTCGATGCGCACAATCTCTATATGGAACTGCTGGCTGAAACCGGCGTTCTTGGGTTTGTTGCGTTCATGGTCCTGGTGTTCACTTACGTTCGGCGCGGTCTGCGGATGTTTCGCCGATCCAGCAACATAATGGATGTGGTGATCGGTTTTACCGTGGTAGCGGGAATTCTGGGCGTGATGATACACGGAGCAGTAGATTATCTATTTCATAACTCGCCGCAGGTAGCGGCCCTCTTCTTCCTGCTGCTGGCCTTGCTGAATGCGCGGGAGTTGCACCGGAACAGCGGGGGAGCGCAAGGGGACGGGGTGATGCCGGCACAGAGTTGATTTAGAAACAGGCCTTTTTTGCCGGCCGCCTGAGGAACAACATGGAAACTGTTGCAACCTGCAATTTGTGCCAAAGCCGGACGATCCAGAAACTGGACGCGGACTTCAATTTCTGCCGCTGCCGCGAGTGTGGATACGTCTTTGACAGCCCACGGCCTACCATTGACGAGATTGTGGCGTTTTACTCCCAGGGCGCCAAATACGATTCCTGGATCAATGCCGAAAGCGCGCGCGACGCCTTGTGGCGCCGTCGCCTGGCGAAACTGCTTCCGCACCGCGCTCCCGGCAATCTCCTGGATGTGGGCACCGGCATCGGACAATTTCTGCACCACGCGCGGCCTTTTTTCACGGAGGTGCAGGGAACAGAAGTTTCTGAAAGCGCAATCCGGGTGGCGAAGGAGAAGTACGGGCTGGAGATTCACCACGGCCAGGTCGAAGACATGGCGTTTGCTCCGGCGTCCTATGACAACATTACGTTGTTCCACGTGCTGGAGCATGTCCCGGACCCGGTCCGGCTCATAGAACGATGCCGGCTGCTGCTGCGGCCCAACGGGGTCCTCTGTGTTGCCGTGCCGAACGATGTTCTGGCATGGACCTCCACGGCCAAGAAGATCGGTAAAAAACTGGGGCTGGGACCGTTTCAGAAGTTCAGTCCGGTGCTGGGAATTTCGCGCGCCGGCAGTTCACGCGAGATCCATCTTTCGCACTTTACGCCGCCCGTTCTGCGCGGCCTGCTGGAAAAGGCCGGATTCGAGGTGCTGGAGCAGGGTATTGATCCGTACTACGCTTCGAGCGGCATGAGACAGGCTGTGGATGCCGTTTACTGTGGCCTGCACCAACTGCTTTTCTCGCTGTTCCATGCAAACCGCTATGACACGATCTGGATGGTTGCAAAAAAGAAAGGCAACGCAGCCTGACGCCCGGCGGGAGCATTGTGAGAGTGAATGAGCCAAACACGCAAGGCCGGCGGGACGGCAGATGCCGCGTCGCAGCCATGCTGCGCGTCTTTGTGATTTGCCTGGAGTTTGCCGCGGCTTCCGCCTCCGGACAGAGCGTCTTTTTCGCCGAAAAGTTCAAGGGAGAGGATGCCGGCGAAAAAATTGCCAAATGCCTGGCCGCGGTCCCCAGGGAAGGTGGCGTGTGTGACGCCAGGAATCTTGGCGGGGAGCAGCACGCCCCAGTCGGGTTTACCGTTGGCGGCCCGGAGAAGCCGGTTGAACTCATGTTGGGCTCGGTGACGCTGGTTACCGGTAACACCATTCACGTCCAGGCGAAGAGCTCCATTGTCGGGCTTCCTGCCGCCTCGGGAATTGGGAAATATCAGGCGGCCACGGTCATCAAGGCCGGGGATGGTGCTACCCTCAAATCCGTGGTGCAGGTTGATGGGCCGCTAGCCGTCCTGCAAGACCTGACCGTCGACGGCAACAAGGACAAAAACAAGAATCAGGGGACAACGGGCATCCTGGTGAACCGTGCTCCAAGGGCGGAGTTTTTCCGGGTCACCGTGCAAAACGCGCCGGGGCATGGGATTGAGATTGTGAGCGGAGAGAAACAGGAAGCCTGCTGCGCCAAGCTGCAGAAGGTGATGGCAATCAGCAACGGGCAATCGGGGCTCCGCATTGTCAACTCGAATGACGAATTCATTTCGCTTTGCGAGTTCGAGGAAAATGGCGGGCATGGGATCGAACTGGACGGGGCATCCGGGGTTCGCCTGGAACATTCGGACGTGGGAGGCAACCGCGGCGACGGCTTGTTTCTTCACGGTACTCCCGGCCAGCCCGCGAACAACGTAATCGTTCTGGGGAACCAGTTTGGCAGCAATTACCAGGCGGACATCAGCATCGAGGGCTTCAATGGCCGGCATTCCTCCATCGGCCATGTGATCTCTTCCAATGAGTTTCTGGGCGGGATCAACCGGGCGGGCGGAAAATTTGATTCCATCCACATCAAGGACAGCGGCTACAACGTGATCTCCGGTAATTCTTTCTTTGCCGCGCCAAAGCGCGAGTATGCAGCTTGTATCAATATTTCAGGCAATAAGGAGCGGAAAGACCAGGTCAGCAGCAACTATTGCCAGGCCAGCGGCGGCAGCACTGCTTTTGTTGGAACAGCAAGCACGGAGTTCAACGGCAACCAGGGAAGCACCGGCACGCAGCGGCGTTCCTGGTTTTCCTTCTGACCTTGGCGGCAGGGAACTTTGGCCTGCATGGAAAAAGAGTGAATTGCATGGATGAACACGGCGAGCGGGCCGGGCCGGAGGGCCGGAAATTACGCGTTGGTTTTGACGCGCGCTGGTACAACGATTCCGGAGTGGGCACCTACGTTGCCGAACTTCTCCGGGCCCTGGCGAAACAGCGGGAGATCGAACTCATCGCTTACGAGACCCCGGGGAATCCCGTGCCGACCCTGGATGGGCAACAGGCCACGAGATCTCCGCTGCATGCTGCCAAATATTCGCCCGCCGAACAACTGCAGATGGCAAGGCTGTGCCGCAAGGACCGCCTGGATGTTTTCCATAGTCCGTTCTATATCGCGCCGCTGGCTGCGCCCTGCCCGGTGGTGGTCACCATTCATGACCTGATTCCGTTTCTTTTTTCCGTGTATTCCTGGCCCAAAGCGGCCATGGTGAGGGGAGGATACCGGATGGCGGTCCGAAAGGCGGCGCAGATCATTACGGTTTCGCAGACCACCGCCCGGGACATGCAGGAAATCCTGGGCGTGAATCCGGAGCGGATCACGGCGGTGCTCAGTGCTGTTGACCGGCAACGGTTCCACGAACGCAAGGACGGTTCAGAGTTAAAGCGGCTGGAACAGCAGTTCGGTGTCCGCCCTCCCTATGTGGTGGCGGCGAGCGCAAGAAACTGGAGAACGAAAAACCTGCCAGGGGCCTTGCAGGCATTGCAACTGGCGCGGCAGCAAAGTGGAGTCCCGTTCCAGACCGCGGTCTACGGGCCGGTTGAAGGGCTGAATGCGGCGGGCGGGACGGGCCGCTGGGTGGACATCAATCTGCGGCATACGGGGTACATGGCTTCGGACGATCTTGGGGCCCTGTTTCGCCATGCAGCGCTTTTCATCATGCCTTCGCTGTATGAAGGCTTTGGATTGCCGATTCTGGAAGCCATGTCCTGTGGGTGTGCGGTCATCACTTCGAATTGCGGATCTTTGGCCGAGGTGGCCGGCAGCGGCGCCCAGGTTTTTCCGCCTTCGGAAATTTCCGGAATGGCTTCAGCCGTCTGCGGTCTTTTGTGTAACCCTGAGGTGTTAAGCCGCTGGAGAGTGTCAGCCTTGAGACGTGCCGCCGAATTTTCGTGGGAGAAGGCAGCGCGAGAGACAATCTCAGTATATTATCGAGTCGTCAAGCAGACATATGGTTGTTCTTAAAACAGCATCCAATCTTTGAAACACAAGGGGTGGGCGTGGGAATGCGAGCGCTGATTACGGGAATCACCGGACAGGATGGTTCGTATCTGGCTGAGTTCCTGTTGAGCAAGGGATATGAGGTTTACGGCTTAGTCCGACGCAGCAGCCTGGAAAAATACGACCGTATCGAGCACATAACCGGCCAGATCCGGTTTATTGAAGGCGACCTGACCGACCAGGGTTCACTGGACCAGGCGTTACAGCAGCTCAAACCTGACGAGTTGTACAACCTGGCGGCGCAGAGCTTTGTTCCGGTGTCCTGGAACCAGCCGGTGCTTACTGCGGACGTGACCGGTCTTGGCGTGCTGCGGGTGATGGAAGCCATTCGCAAACATTCGCCGCAGACACGTTTCCTGCAGGCCTCCAGTTCAGAGATGTTCGGCAAAGTCCGGGAGAAACCGCAGACGGAAAAGACGCCGTTCCATCCGCGCAGCCCCTACGGCGTGGCCAAGGTGTTCGGGCATCACATTACGGTGAATTACCGGGAAAGCTACGGCATTTTCGGCTGCTCGTCCATCTGCTTCAATCATGAATCGCCGCGGCGAGGCCATGAGTTTGTTACTCGCAAGGTCACCCAGCACGTTGCCAAAATCAAGCTGGGCGTGGCCGACAAGCTGAAGATGGGGAACCTGGATGCGCAGCGCGACTGGGGCTTTGCCGGAGATTACATCCGCGCGATGTGGCTGATGTTGCAGCAGCCGCAGGCGGACGACTACGTTATCGCCACCGGCCAGACCCACAGCGTGCAAGAACTGCTTGAGGTGGCGTTCTCCTACGTTGGACTGGATTGGAAGAAGTACGTTGAGATCGATCCGAAACTGGTGCGCCCGGCGGAAGTGGACTATCTCTGCGGGGACGCCAGCAAGGCGCGTGATGTTCTGGGCTGGAAACCCGAAGTGACCTTCAGACAGTTGATTGAGATGATGGTGGAGTCCGACCTCAGCTCGCTGAAACAGACCATCATTGGCCGAACCGCGAATGCGGGAGTGTAAGAATGCCTGCCTCTGCCGCCGAAGAGCTTGAATTCGGCCCGCATCGGGAAGAATCGCGCATGACCTCTGCCGGGCGCGCGGGCAAGCGGAGCATGGACGTGTGCGGCGCGGCGTTGCTGCTGGTGATGTTGTCGCCTGTGATCGCCGTTCTTGGGCTGCTGATCAAATTACAGGATGGGGGGCCGGTGTTCCACCGGCGCCGCGTGGTAGGTCCGGGGGGCGCGTTCGACGCCTTCAAACTGCGCAGCATGCGCGTTGATGCCGACCAGATGCTGGAGCGAAATCCGGAACTGCGCAGGGAATTCGAAATCAGCTTCAAGCTCAAGCAGGACCCGCGCG
>DATIWA010000418.1:0-10380 GCA_035465515.1 Candidatus Limnocylindrales bacterium
GGCGGCGGCTCAATGGAACGGCGATACGAGCTTGCGCCGCCGGAGAGCGGGAACTCATGTATCCTCTCGTGAACGAAGTGCCAGACCTTTCTGCCGCGATCGAACAGAAACTCGGCGCCTATACCGCAGCCCAAGACATACTGCTGCTGCATCACCGGCGTGTATCGCAGCCAGTCGCGCAACTGGCTTTGGCGATGGCTTTCATTCCTGACTATGGCGACCGCCAGAGTCCGCAGCTCGCCTTCAACCATTACTTTGCTGCGTACCGGCTTCAGCACAAGCGGAAATTGGTCGGCGCAACCGATCTCTTCCAGGGATGAAATGAGCCTGCTGCGCGGAACGGGGACACCGAGTTCGTTCGCCAGGCTCCAGGTCTTCTGCTTGTCAAGCGCGACATCCAGGGCAGCATTGTCCGGCAAAACGGCCTTGGTCCGCAGCGGGTCGGCTGCGTCAAGCGTGCGAAACATCAACAGGGAAGACTCGGTGGCAGGCACGATCAGCTCATAGCTGCGCGCCGCATCCTGCTGGACCAGCCAGGAGAGGAACTCTCCCGGCTGGTCTATCGCAGGCTGTTGCAGTCTGCTGGCCGCGTAGCGGGACCGCATGGCGATGCAGTCAGGCGATTGCGCGGCAATATCCACTACCAGGCCCGCGCGGCCCAGGCTCTGCAATGTCTCCAGGGCGGCCCGGCTGTGACCATCAAGCACCAGAACAGGCATCGTGCTATGCTCCCGGCCTGTGCAGACGCCATGCCATTAAGGCCGCCTGTTCAGCGCTGGGAATTCGCGGCAGGCGGTAAGGATCGGGTTGCGCTTCACGATCCAACAACCCGCTCTCCGTAGTGACCGCAGCGCTGTACTCGCGCTTCACCGCGCGATAGACGCGCGAATCCAATGAGCCGTTCGGATAGCAGAAATACTCAACCGGGCGGCCAAGATTCTCTTCCAGTTTACGGCGGCTTTCGCGCAACTCGGCCCCCAGTTGCCCGTCGTCCAGCGTAGTCAGAATAGGATGACTGAAGCTGTGCGAGCCAACTGTAATCAGCGCGGGATCAAGCCGGGCCAGTTCCTGCCAGGTCATCATGTCATACGCCTGGCGCTGTTCCGGACTGGGAGCGAAACGGCGTGTCGCGATGCGGATGACTCCTTCTGCGCGGCGGCGATCGTCAAGGTCCAGCCCTTTCATCCATGCGATGATGCATTCTATCGACTGCCCGGGTATTGACAGGTATCTCGCCAACTCCATCACGCTTTCCGGCGGAAGGCTTTGCAGCCGGCAGCGCACTTCATGGTTCCAGAGCCATTTCCCGCTTTCGATCAGTCCGGGGCAGACAAAGAAAGTCGCAGGCGCGCGCAGGTCCTTCAATAATGGATAGACCACGCTCCAGTTGTTTCGCAAACCGTCATCAAAGGTCAGCGCGATCTCATCTCCTGCGGGCCCGCTGCGTCTCTTGAAGCGCTGCACCAGACGCTCCAGAGTGACAATTCTGAAGTTCTGGACAAGGTAGCGCAGTTGCTCGGCAAAGGCGGCAGCATTGGGAGGCGTTATCCCGTGATACATGACGATGCGGGAACAGAACTGCCGCCGGGCCATGGCCGTGGATATGCCCGAGCGGAACGAGATTGAGTGCGCCAAAGATTTGAGCTGGGTCGCAACGGCCAAAGCTTTCTCTCCTCATCCATCCAAGAGCAGTTATCTTTCCTTTTGCCGTTGCTCCCGGCGCGCCGCCACTTCCGGTGCCCGGTAACGTAAGTATGTGTGTTTGTGAGGCTTGCGCCTTAAAGGTTGGAGACGCCTGGTGGCGACTGGACAAGCGCCTTACCCAGTATGTGCAACATTTTGCACTCTGCTCCATGTTTTTGCCGGCCAGTCACCGCAAACCTATACAAGCAAACAGCTTTGATCCTGAATCCGAAAGGCATTGTCCGTGCACTACCCGTCTCGTTACGCCCGCCGAGCGGGCTGCTCTGCGAAATCACCGCAGACAAAACCAACAAAATGACTGAGCATTTCACAGACGGAGCCTTTACCAGTTTGCAGCCGGCCGGCCCCAAGGCATCAGTTGGGACCGCACTAACCCACATTCTCAGCGTGGACGTGGAAGATTACTTTCAAGTTGAGGCCTTTGCGGACGAGGTTTCGCGCGAGAGTTGGGACCAGCGGCCATGCCGGGTTGCGGGAAACACACAGCGCGTTCTGGACCTGTTCGATGAATACCAGGCCAGGGGGACGTTTTTCTTTGTCGGGTGGGTAGCGGAGCGTTTCCCGGAACTGGTGCGCGAAGTACAGTCGCGGGGCCACGAACTGGCGTGTCACAGCTACTGGCACCGCACCGTCTACAGCCTCTCGCCCGGGGAATTCCGGGAGGACACGCGCAGGGCCCGGCAGACCATTGAAGATGCCGCCGGAGTGCCGGTGATCGGCTACCGCGCGCCAAGTTGGTCCATCACCAAGGATTGCCTTTGGGCACTCGACATCCTGGCGGAAGAGGGCTTCATTTACGACTCCAGCATCTATCCAATTCGCCATGATCTGTATGGCGTGCCCGGGGCGCAGCGCTTCCCATACACCCGGGTCTGCGGCAACGGGCTCCAGTTGCGCGAATTTCCACCCGCAACCCTGCGTTTTATGGGAAACAACCTGCCGGTCGCAGGCGGAGGATATCTGCGCATCTTTCCCTCGATATACAACGAGTTGGCTTTTCGCATTTTTGAAAAGAATTACCGCCAGCGTGTGGTGGTGTACCTGCACCCGTGGGAGATTGATCCGGAGCAGCCGCGCATCCGCGGCAAGCTCAAATCCAGGTTTCGCCATTACACCAACCTGCGCCAGATGCGCGCCAGGGTCGCCGCGCTGCTGAAGGCGCATCGCTTTGAACGCTTTTGCGACGTGCTGGCGGCCGATGATGCGCTGGCCCGTAGCGCGGCCAAATCGTCTTCTCAGTCCACGGTCCCGGCGCCGCAGGATACGGAAGGCAGCCTGCCGCCGGCGCCGCGGGTTGCCGTTCTGCAGCGGGAAGGGCAAAGCTGATGAAGTTCAACGCGCCAGGGCAGGCCGTCCTCGCCTACCACGAGGTGATGCCGGAATCAAATTACTCATATTGCGTGACGGAAGGCGATTTTGCCGGACACCTGGATCTCGTGCGTTCGTGCGGCGCTGCCGCGGCCAAAATTACTTTTGACGACGGTGAGCAGTCACAGATGCGCTATGCGGGACCTTTGCTGGCGAAACATGGACTCCAGGCCACCTACTTTATTACTCCCGGCTTGATCGGCACGGCAGAGAAGTTTCTCGACTGGAGTCAACTCAGGGAATTGCAGATCGCAGGGCATTCCATTCAATCGCATGGCTGGTCGCACAGATTTCTGCCCGCCTGCGCGGACAAGGAACTGGAATACGAATTGACTGCCTCAAAGCCCGCCCTGGAAGACCGTTTGGGCAGAGCGGTGGAAGAAATTTCCATTCCGGGCGGGCGCTGGAACAACCGTGTCCTGCGGGCCTGTGCTGCATGCGGCTACAAGCGGGTCTACATCTCTCAGCCGTGGATTGTTGCCCTGGACTCCGGGGTCAGCGTCATCGGCCGTTTCATGGTGCGCAGAACAACCACGCTGGCGGAATTGAAGAACATGATCGAAATGGACCGGCGCACGCTGCACCGGCTGAAGGTCCGTTCGCGGGTCAGAAGCGCGCTGGTTTCCGTTCTGGGCGATGATCGCTATCACCGTCTCTGGCGCCGGTTGACCGGCTACAACGAATTTGAAGAAGCGCGCCGCCAGCAGAGCTATTCCTGAGACGGCATCTATGGGGACATCACCGGTGAGAGTCTTGCAGTTGATCAGCAGCGGAGGGTGTTACGGGGCGGAGAACATGCTCCTGAACCTCGCCGGTTCCCAGGAGAAACTCGGTTGCCGCAACAGCCTGCTGCTGTTTTATAACGTCCATAAACCCAACATGGAGTTCTTTGAGCGCGCCAGGCATATCGGCCTGAGCGCGCGGATGGTTCGCTGTGAAGGGCGGGTGGACTTCCGCACCGTTCGCGACATACGCGAGTGCATCAGGGGGGACAAGATTGACCTGGTGCATAGCCACGGCTACAAGGCCGACCTCTACGGGTACCTGGCCGCAAGCAGGGAAGCAAAGCCGATTGTGGCCACTTGCCATAACTGGCTCGGAGGCAGCGCCTCGCTGGGAATCTACAACCAGCTGGACCGGATGGCGCTGAGAAAATTCAACGCGGTCGCTGCGGTTTCAGGCGAAGTCGCGGACAAGCTGCGGGCATCGGGAATCGCGGAGAGCAAAATCCGGGTCATTTCCAACGGCGTGAAGGCAGCGCTCTTCTGCGGCGCCGCGGCAGCTGAGGTTCGGCCTGCTTCCGTCAAGGGAAAGACGATAGGCATGGTTGCCCGGCTCGATCTGCAAAAAGGGTTTGAGGTCTTGTTGCAGGCAATTCTCGATCTCAAGAGCGTCTTCCCGGAGCTGTTGCTGGCGATTGTTGGCGAAGGCCCGGACCGGGAGCGCATTCAAGAGATCGTTCAGCAGTTGGGGCTGGCGCAGAACGTGGTTCTTCTGGGACAGAGGAATGACATGCCGGCAATCTATGCGGCCATGGATATCTTTGTCCTGCCGTCGTTCAATGAAGGCCTGCCCATGACGGTGCTGGAGGCCATGGCTGCGGGGAAGCCGGTGGTCGCTACGCGAGTCGGCGCAATTCCAAGTGTGCTGCAAGACGGAGAAGCCGGCCTGCTCGTTACTCCCGGAGACGGCAACAGCCTGCGCCAGGCACTAGCCAGATTGTTGAGTGATCCTGCGTTGTGTGCCCGGCTGGGCCGGCATGGCCAGTGGTATGTGCAGCAGAATTACACGTCGGAGGTCATGGCGCGCAACTATATCCGCATGTACCGGGACGTGTTGCACCAGCAACATCCCTGCGCTGAGGTCCCGGAACAGGAGACCGTGAGTTCAGGAGAACGGGTGGGCAGCTTATGAGTTTGTCACAGGTCACGGCGTTAACCGGCGTCCCAGCCGCCGGTTTGGTTCAAGAAACGAGGGTTTCCATCATTATTCCGGCGCTCAATGAAGAGCGCATGATCGGCCGCTGCCTTGAGGCCATTACGCGTCTGGATTTTCCCCGCGACCAGTTTGAAGTCGTGGTAGTGGACAACGGATCGCGAGACGCCACCGTTTCCATTGCAGAATCTTTTGCCCGGCAGATCAACCTCACTGTGCTCCAGAAAAAGGGCGTCCGCATCTCCGGATTGCGCAATGCCGGCGCGCAGACGGCGCGCGGTGCGGTCCTGGCCTTTCTGGATGCCGATTGCCTTCCTCCGCCAAACTGGCTTACAGGTCTTCTGGCGCTTGCTGCAAATGGTGAGTCTGGGGTGATCGGCGCGCATTATCTTCTGCCGGAAGGTTCCACCTGGGTAGGGCGGACGTGGCACAAATACCAGGAGGCCCCCAAGGCGGGAGATGTATCGCACGTTCCGGCCGGGGATCTCATCATCCGGCGTGAGGATTTTCTCCGCGTCGGAGGATTTGATGAGAGCATCCAGACCAATGAAGATTACGAACTCTGCGAGCGCGTCCGCCGGCATGGCATGGCGGTGAAGGCCTTTCCGGAGATCGGCGTTGTTCACCTGGGGACGGCGCAGAGCCTGCGCATTTTCTATCGCAAGCAGCGGTGGCACGGCACGCACGTAGTGAAGGTCTTCATGCGCGATATTTTTCATTCCCATAATCTGAAGGCCGTGCTCTTTGCCGCCTATACGTTGTTCTGCGTTGCCGCGGTGCTGGCCGGCGGAGCCGGAATGGTCTTTGGCGCGACGTGGCGGCTGCCGGCCGCTGCCCTGGGCGCCCTGGTCGTCCCGCCGCTGGGCTTGTCATTGCGCCAGATCATCGCGGGAGGCGACTGGCAGGACTTCATTCCCCTTACCGTGCTTTATCTCACTTACGGCCTTGCGCGCGCGCGGGCCCTGCTCAAACTATCGAGCTTCTTCCAGAAAAAGGGCAGCCTGACCTGAGAGCCGGGCTGCCCTTATGCTTTACGCTCCCCTGTTTAGTGGACCACGGCTTTTACCGCGGTGGGAGGATTTGGCCTTGCGGTGGCCGTGCCGGAGAAGAATTCATAGGCGCCTATATCGAATGCCGCTCCTTGCGGCCGAAGCACTCCGTCTTTGTCATTGCCGATCGTGGGACCGGGATTGGGCGCGAATGGATCGCTGGGCAGCACGCTCAGCCCTGTATCAATGGCCGGGCTGGTGCCGCCGATGTGATAGTCGCCAAGCGTGCGATTCACGAACTGGGGATCAACGTTGAGATTGTTGACGGTCTGAGCAGGCCCGTTGCCCAGTCCAAACCACATGTTGTGGTCGCCGGTGATGTGGGCCAGGCCGCCGTCAAGATACACTTCGCCGGGAAGCTGGTAGGCGATGTTGTTTTGCAGGTTCATGATCAGAGTCGCCGGGCCGCCGCCTACGCCGAAGGCGCCGCGGGAACCGCTGGCATTGGCTGAGTTATTCGCCGCGCAGTCCGACACGGTGTTGTTGAATACCTGCACCGTGCCCGTACCGGGCGTTCCCGTATTGGTGATCCCGGCCATGTAGATGCAGGAAAAGCTGCCGCCGAGTTGCAGCGGGTCCATCAGGCCCACGTGGTAGATCACATTGTTATATGCCTCCACCGGACCTTTCGAAGGATCCACCGTGGCGAAGTTGATGCCGTTGCAGTTGTCGCCATGGATCAGGTTGTCATGAACGTGCAGGTCAAACTGGTCGAAGCCGGTGGTATCGCCCGCGCCGCACGTGGGACTGCACAGCGGCGAAGAATGGAATTGAAGGGCGCGGCAGGTGAAATTGTCATGGATGTGGTTCCAGCCCACGTCAATGTGGTTGGAATCCGTGCTGAAGTAGACCGCGTGGTAAAACTTGGATGACGTCGGGTTGATGCCGGCGTTGTGCACCTCATTGCCGTAAAACTTTACGTTGCTGGCGCCGCTCATCTCAAAGCAGCCCACCTGGTTGTCGGCTCCGGGGCACTGCATCTCATTCCCTACAATCTTCCATCCTGTCCCACCCAGGTCCATGGCCTGGGTCCCGCCGATGATGTGAAGCTGGGAGATCACCCAGAAACTTTCCTGCGTGCCGATGTTCGGGGTCCGGACTCCATAGGCCAGCCCGCCGGCAACGCCGATGGTCACCGTCGCATTGGGATAGGCAACCAGCGCCAGAGGCGCCGCCGCCGTCCCGGAATTGTTCGCGCCCTGCTTGTCCATGCTCAGGTAGGCGCTGAAATTGTCCTGCGAAGTCTGGGTAACGCCGTTTTCCAGGTAGGAAATATCGCCGGGGCTCATGCTGTTCTTGGCCTTGACGATGGTCTTCCACGGCGCCGCGAAGCTGCCGGTATTGGCGTCATTGCCCGTGGTGGCGACAAAGAAGATGTTTCCCGCGCGCACCGCGAAGGGAAGCCCGTTGCTTGCGCCTGCCCCGGCAACGTTGACAACAATGCTGCCGGTTGCGGCGGCAGCGCCGAGCTGGAAAATGATCTTTCCGTCAGACCAGAGCGGATAGTTGTCCACCGCGCCACCGCCCACCGTCACCGCTGATGTGCCCTGCGTCGCGCCGAAGCCCTTTCCCCAGATGGTGACAAAGGCGCCCTTGTTGTTCTGGCCTCCCGTATTGGGGCCGCTCTCCAGGTCGGAGTAGAAAATCCGCGGCGCGCTTTGCGCGCACAGCAGCAGGGAAGAGAATACGAGTACAAGCAGGGGAACGATTTTCTGCAACTTGATCATGAATAACTCCAGATATGACAAAGGCCATGCGACGCTCAGCCGGTCAGAAGCTACGGAACCGGCACGGTGACCGGCACCTCATTGGAAGCCACGCTCTCAACTCCACTCGTGTCCAGCGCAGTGACCACATAAAAATATTTCTGGCCGGAAACCACGCTGGTATCGGTGAAGATCAGAGTGGTGGATGACAAGGCCGGCGAGATCTTCGCATACGGTCCGCCCGAAACCGGGCTGCGGTACACGTTGTAGCCCTGAAGCGGGCTCGTAGTGCTCGCCGTCCATGAAATATCCACCGAATGGGCGACCGGAGTGACCCCCGTGCCGGACAAGGGGACCGTGAGTACCGTGCTCCCGTTGCTTGCGAGCGTGAGGCTGCCGTTTTGCGTTCCTGCCACCGTTGGAGTAAAAGCCACCGCGACATTCAGGCTCTGGCCGGCGTTGAGGGTGAGAGGCGTGGTGAGGCCTGTGCTGAATTCCGAACCGCTGATCGTGTCCTGTGTAACTGTGAGCGGTCCGGTCCCGCTGTTGGTGACTTTCACCGTTTGCGAACTCGTGGTGTTCAATGCGAGGCTGCCGAACGCCAGGGTGGTTGGCGTCGCAGCCAGACTGCCGGTGCCGGGCGGCGGCTGGTTCGGAGTGGGTGAAGGTGTCGGGCTGGGCGATGAGTTCGCTGAAGGCGTGCCGCCGTTGGACGCTGTCAGTTGTCCTTTTCCTCCGCATCCGGCAAAAACCAGCATGGAGAGAATCAGGATCAGGAGAGGTCTGAGATGCTTGCTCGCGGTGGTCTGCTTGGCCAATGGATGCTCCTGCTTCAGATGAATTCAGCTCCGGCTGTCGGGGGAGAACGCGGAAACCAAATCCCAGATTGTTCTGATCCGTGATGCTTACTTAAACATTTCAGCAGGCGGCCCTCAAGCGGGAAGTGGTCCGGAGGCGTCTCATTCGACCATGCACCTGATCACGCCGGTGCCATGGACCTTGAGTTACCACGTGATCAATACACCTCAAGTAACGGGAAAGCCTTGTCCCGGCCTGAGTAACAGTGATTTTCTTTTCACAGTGGGAAAACTTGAGCGCTTGATGCGTCCTGCTGCTTTGCCTTTTGCAAATGTCTGGCCAACGCAAGAGTTGCGTTATTTCTCAGGTTTTATGATGGTGGGGAAGAATTGGGTTGCGAAACGTGACGTAAAAACTTCCGCGCGCGGAGGTTTCTTCCGTGTAAATTCGCCAGGCACACGAAGGCCTGTGCAGATAGTTACCAATCTGCAAATATATTCATAGTGTGCAATGTTTTGCACACACAACCAAGCGCCTAAGCGCTACGCGTCATTTCGAGCCGGAAAACGCTCTGGCCAAAGTAGGCAAGCGGCTTTGGAATTCTCATGACTCCCGCGTAACGCAACAGCTTGCCGCTGGTCCACCGGATCTTCGCATCCCTGAATCCGCAGTTGCTCAGCAGTCCGGCCCAGTATCCCGGTTGCTGGTGCTTGAACCATTCGATGTTCGGGGTAATGGGGTTGCGAATGCCCAGATCGCCAAAGAGGTTCCTGCGCGCCGCATCCACGATGATCAGCTTGCCGCCTGGCTTCATCATCTCCGCGATCTTCCGGAATATCTCCCGGTAGCTCTCCACCGCGGCGGGCGAAGTGCGCAGCTCTACGCAGCTCTTTTCGTCGAGATGGTTGATGGACGCGACCGACAATACGATGTCGAAGTGATTGCCGGGCGCGGCGTAGTCCTGGACGGTGTTGGGCAGAATGGCGGCCTGGGGCAGCCCGAGCTGCTGCGCCATGGTCCGGAAGTCACGATGGCACTTGCTGGAGTCATACGCTCCTTCCGCCAGCGGCTCCAAACCGACCACCTCTCCTGCGCCGTGCAAGGCCGCCCAGAGGCAGAGAACGCCTTTTCCGCATCCGATCTCCATCATGTTCTTGCCCTGGAAATCCATGTCTCCAAAGAGTTGCCGGCAAAATCTTGGGAAATCGAACCCATGGTTCCAAAGACCCATGTCACGGCCTGCATTCCTGATTCGCTGCGAAGCTGTCATGGCCGTCTTCGGCGCAACCGCGTGATATGTAGCTGACATAACCTTCTCCACTCAACAAATGTTCCGGTCAACTTGCTTTGGGCTTTGTGCCTTCGCGCCTGAGCAGGGACAGCGCAGGACGCGGCAGGTTCTTCTTCAGCCAGCCCTTGCCGTGTCTGATCCAACTCTCGGTGGCCAGGACTGCCCTGCCGGCGAGGGAAGGCGAGGCAAGGTGCAGATTGAGATAGCTGCCCTCGCGGGCGCCGAACTTTTTCTTGTAGGCGTCCGCCCCGCCCAAAAAGTCATAGCGGCGAGCGCCGGACTCGATCGCCCTTTGTAAAACGTGCGCCCGCAGCGCGTAGCCGATCTTTTCTTCCGCATATCTGGGATGAAAGCCTTCCTGAAGCAGATACACGGTGTCACGGTAACGAAAGCAAAACTGGGCCGCCACGATTTCGTTGTCCAGCGCGAGAAGCCAGAACTCCAGCCAGCCCCGCTTGAGAAAGCCGCGGGCCATCGCGGAATAAAACTGGCGCCGTTCCGGGCTGGAAAATGCTCCCGGCTCGCCGCG
>DATIWA010000419.1:0-4507 GCA_035465515.1 Candidatus Limnocylindrales bacterium
GACCGCATGGAGAGAAAAGCGTACTCCTGAACCGACTCGATTTTCCGTTTCGCGAAATCGGCGGGAGAAGGCAGTGTCTCGTGCGGAACAGCCGCGTCAGCCATTTCTGTTGCACCTCCAGACACTTAGATCAGTTTCGACCGCGCAGTGTGGGGATGCCCCCAGGCTAAAAACCGAAAAGAAAGGACAGAAAGGCCGGTTGGATCAATTCCCAGGAGTTTTTAGGGAGTTAGAGTCGGGCTGATGCCGTATGGCATAGAAATAAATTTATTTCTCACGGGGCTTCGGGGCACGGGAAAACCAGGGAAGAACCTGAGGCCGCCCGGCCACGGGCAAAAGTTTGCGTCCTGTTTTGAGTCTTTTCGGCTATCCGATTGCCGGGTTCCTGAGTCAAAAGGGGATATGCGACAAGCCTGGCTGGAAACTCTGCTTCAAGATGTGCGCTACGGGTTCCGCATGCTGACCAAAGCGCCCGCCTTTGCGACGATTGCCGTCATTACACTGGCGCTGGGCATCGGCGCCAACACGGCCATCTTTTCAGTAGTCAACGGAGTGCTGCTGAACCCGCTGCCGTTCCATGACGGTGGCCAGCTTGTGTCACTGTTTGAAGAGATTCCGAACTTCAAGAACGGATCGATTTCGTATCCTAATTTTGTTGACTGGCGGCGGATGAACTCGACGTTCTCCGCCATGGCCGCCTACCGTTCCACGGGATTTGACCTTTCCGGCGCCGGCGAGCCGGAACGCCTGCACGGCGAGATGATCTCCCATGGTTTTTTCGAGATCCTGGGCGTAACACCTCTGCTGGGGCGCAGCTTTACCGCGGACGAAGACCGGCTGGGGGCGAATCCCACGGTAATGATCACGGAAGGCCTGTGGAAGAGGAAGTTTGGGGGTTCGCACGACATCATCGGCAGGCAACTGACGCTTGACGGCGAAGCCCGCACGGTGATCGGCGTGGTGCCGTCGAGCTTCCATTTGCATATCCAGAACTTCCAGCGCGGCGGTCCCCTGAATGAAGTGTACCTGCCGGTGGGCGAATATAATGAGCCGCAGTTCTACAACGCGCGCGGCTCGGGCTGGGGGCTGGACGCCATTGGCCGCCTAAAGCCGGGAGTGACCCTGGACCAGGCGCGCGCGGACATGGACCGGGTCTCCCGAGACCTGGCCGCCGCGTACCCTGATATTGACTCAGATAAAAAAGCCAACCTGCTCTCGCTCAAGGACGAGATGGTGGGGGACATGGGGCCGGTGCTTCTGGTGCTGCTGGGCGCAGTGGTGTTCGTGCTGCTGATTTCGTGCGTGAACGTGGCCAATCTGCTGCTGGCACGCTCCACCTCGCGGCAACACGAATTTGCGGTAAGAATGGCGCTGGGCGCCGGACAACGCCGCATCGTGCGGCAGCTGCTGACGGAAAGCGTCCTGCTCTCGCTGATCGGCGGCGGGCTGGGGCTGCTGCTGGCCAAGTTCGGCACTACGGCCGCGATGGCGGCGATGCCGCGGACCATGCCGCGGGCGGAAGAAATCGGCCTGGACGTACGGGTGCTGCTGTTCACGCTGGCGATCTCGCTGGCGGCGGGCATCGTGTTCGGCCTTGCGCCGGCCTGGAAGACGGCGCGCACCAACCTCGGCGGAACGCTGAAAGAAAGCGGGCGGAGCGTGGCCGCGCGGCGCAGCCGCGCACAATCCATGTTCGTGATCGGAGAGATGGCCATGGCCCTGGTGCTGCTGGTGGGCGCGGGGCTGATGGTGCGCACGCTGATTCGTCTCTGGGGACTCGATCCCGGCTTCAATCCGCGGAACGTGACGACATTCGAAATATCCGGACCGCCCTCCTTCAAGAGCGTGTCTCCTGACGCCATGCGCGCCGCGTATCGCCAGATCCATGACAAGGTGGCCGGCACGCCGGGCGTGGAGGCGGTTTCATTCAGCTTTGGCGCGCATCCCATGCAGGGCGATGACGAGGAGTATTTCTGGTTCGTGAACAAGCCCAAGCCCGCGCACCAGAGCGACCTGGCCATGGCCCTGGAATACGTGGTTGAACCTGACTACCTCAAAGTGATGCGGATTTCGCTCAAACGGGGCCGCTTCTTCACCGCTGCCGACAACGAACACGCGGCGGCGGTGGTGGTGATCGATGAGCGGCTGGCGCAAAGGTATTTCCCGGGACAAGACCCCATCGGACAGTATCTCGACTTCAACACGAACCCGGCGGATACCGACAAAGTGCCGAATCCACAGATCATCGGCGTTGTGGGCCACATGAACCAGTGGGGCCTCGATTCTGACGCGGTCAATCCGATGCAGGCGCAGATGTATGTGCCGTTTGCCCAGGTGCCGGACAAGGCCCTGCTGCGCGGAGGCCTGGGGGGCGAAGTGTTCGCGCGCACGCAGCGCCACGGCGTTCCCTCCTTCGAAACGCTGCGGCAGCGCATCCTGGGGTTCAACAGCGAGATGGTGGTGTTCAGCGCCGGGGACATGGAGAAGACGGTGGCCAACTCCATCGCCAACAAGCGTTTCACCATGGCCCTGCTGGGAGTCTTTGCCGGACTGGCGCTGCTGCTGGCCGGCATCGGCATCTATGGCGTGCTCTCCTACCTGGTGGCACAGCGCACGCAGGAAATCGGAGTGCGCATGGCGCTGGGCGCGCAACCCGCGACCGTGCTGCGCATGGTGCTGCGGGACGGAGCGCACATGACCCTTGCCGGGGTGGGCATTGGCGCCGTGGCCGCGCTGGCGCTCACGCGCGTGATGTCCAGCGTGCTTTTCGGCGTGAGCCCCACTGACCCGCTGACCTTTACCGCCGTTGCCGTCCTGCTGAGCATGGTGGCGCTGCTGGCGTGCTACATTCCCGCGCGGCGGGCCATGAAGGTAAATCCGGTCATCGCGCTCAGGTACGAGTAAGGCCGGGCCGCCACAACCTTGGATAATCAGGCTCCGGACGTTGCTGGCCTTCCGGTTTGGCTGCATATGCCGTTCTCCGCTAAAATGCGGCCATCCGTGGAAGACCAGCGCTCCTGACAAGCGCTGCGAGGAGTGCGGCAGGCAGACTTGCACGACCTCAGGAGAAACATCATGAAGGCAGTGTTCTGGCTCGGAGTGGTCCTGCTGGCGCTGGGAATAGCGTCACTCTTTGTTCCGATTCCTCACACCGAAAAACAAGGCTTCAAGGTGGGCGACGCCTCTGTGCGTTTTGAGACGCGCCATGATGAAAAGGTGTCTCCGATCATCAGCACCGTCCTGATCGTGGCCGGAGCCGGCATGCTGGTCATCGGGAAAAAGGCCTGACCTTTTAACCTTCGCGCAGCAGAGTTGCGGTCCCGCGCCGCCGGCCATCGCGCGGCGAACCGGTCCGGCAAAAAGCGAGTAAGATGACTCCGGTCCTATGTTCGGGAAGAAAAAGCCGGCGCCGCAGCAGGTCGTCAATGGCCGCTTTGAAATAGAGCGCGAGGGAAAGACCGCCTGGCTGGAATACAACCTTGCCGGCAAAGTCCTTCAGTTAATCCATAGCGAGGTCCCGGCGCAACTGCGCGGCATGGGGCTGGCTTCACTGCTGGCGCAAACAGCCCTGGACTGGGCGCGCGAGCATCAGGTCAAAGTGGACGTAATCTGCCCATCCGTTGCGGCGTATCTGGAAAAGCATCCCGAGTATTCCGATCTGATTCTGCGCTGAGCCGAAGCGGGGCGCGACCCAACGGGCGAACTGCCCGCGCGGCCAGCGGCGCTATGGATGACTTACAATATGGGTCGTGAGTTTCAAGAGAATTCTCATCGCGCTGGATAGCGAACCGGTGGCGGTGCACGCCGCGGACAGAGGGCTGGAACTCGCCCGGGCGCTATCGGCAGAAGTCGCTTTCATCCACGTTCTCGATTCCAAGGCAGTTGTTGCCCCGGAATCGGGCGTGCCCGCGGATGAAATGGTCGCCCTGGCCGAAGCCGACGCCAGGAGACTGGTGGCCCGGTTCCGCGACCGCCTGGAGGGGGGACCAAGCTCTCTTGAGTTCATCCCGTCGGGGCGTCCTGCCACGGAGATCGTGAACGCCGCCAAACTGTGGCCGGCCGACCTGATCGTGATCGGCAGCCATGGGCGAGGAGCCATAGGGCGCACTTTGCTGGGCAGCGTCGCCGAAGCTGTCCTTCGTCATGCGCCTTGTCCCGTGCTGGTGATCAAAGCGAGCGCCTAGCAGATTGCGGCCAGGCGAAGCTGCTGAACTCCTGCTTCATTCCAGATCAGGCCCGGATGGCAATCACTTCCAGGTATTCGCCGGAAACCCGGGTGGTGCCATTCTGGCGCTGGTTCTCCTCGGCAAAAACCTGTTCCAGGTCCGCGGCAAGAGCGGCCTGTCCTGAGGGGTCGAGCCGCGAGAAAGCCGCCTGCGTGGGACCGAAATACTGGCGGAAAAGCTGCACTACTTCCGCGGGAGGAAAAGGAAAATCAAACAGGCAACTTTGGCGCTTGCATCGAATCGCAGTCACGCCGGCGCCAAAGCGCTGGCGAACCGTGTCT
>DATIWA010000420.1:0-8755 GCA_035465515.1 Candidatus Limnocylindrales bacterium
CCAGCAAGGCCTTTTGGAACGAGAACGTTTGAAACACGGACGAAAAAGCAAAACCTTCGAAACGAAAACCTTTGAAATACGTAGGAAAGGAGTAAGCGGAGGAGTGGAATACGCGGAGATAACTGAGAAGGTAATCGCAGCCGCTCTGAAGGTGCATTCTGCGATTGGGCCGGGCGTGCTGGAGAGCGTGTACCAAACCTGCATGAGCCACGAACTGAGGCAAGCAGGCGTGATGGCCTCAAGCGAAGTTGCACTGCCGGTCCTTTATGAGGGATTGAGATTGAATTCGGGATACCGCATCGATCTACTGGTCGAAAATGCTTTGATCGTGGAGCTTAAGTGCGTGGATGCCTTGCTCCCGATCCACAAGGCGCAATTGCTGACGTATCTGCGACTCGCAAACAAGCCGGTTGGCCTGCTGCTGAATTTTAATGTTGTGCACATGAGGGAAGGCATTAAACGGATACTTAACAATAAATATAAACCTGTGATGGCGGCAGGACAGAAATGAGCCTCGGCTTCCTCCTTTCCTCCGTGTTTCAAAGATGTTTTAACGCAGATTTACGCGGGGAACCTGGAAAGTTCGGCGTTGCCGCCGCAGATCACCACGCCGACACGTTCGGTGGCGCGGGGCTGATAGCCGCCGGAAAGCAGGGCGGCCAGCGCGGTTGCGCCGCCGGGTTCGGCGATGACGCGCAGCTTGTGCCACAAGGCCTTCTGGGCTTCCACGATCTGTTCGTCGGTGACCAGGACAACGCGAGGGACAAATTTCTGGGCGATAGGAAACATGAGGTCGCCGACGCGGCGGGCGCCGAGCGAGTCGGCGGCAACGCCGCTGACCTCAACGTCAACCGGAGCGCCTGCTTCCATGGCGCGGAAGAGGGAAGGGGCGCGTTGCGGCTCCACGCCTATCACGCGCACGCGCTCCTGATACCAGGCGGCAACGCCGCCGATCAGGCCGCCGCCGCCCACGGCGATCAATACGGTGTCCAGGCCGCGGACCTGCTCTTCAAACTCCATGGCCAGCGTGCCCTGGCCGGCGAGAACCCGTTCGTCGTCGTAGGCGTGCACGGCGAGCGCGCCGGTTTCAGCGGCGCGGAGGCGGCTGGCGGCGAGGGCCTCAGCGTAGTCGCGGCCAACAACGTTGACCTGGGCCCCGTAACGGCGAAGCCGGTCAACTTTGTTGGGCGGAGAGATTTCAGGGACAAAGATTTCGGCCTTATGTCCAAGATGCTGCGCAGCATAGGCCACGGCCGCTCCGTGATTTCCTCCAGAAGCGGCAATCACGCCGGCGGGCGGCACGGTGGAACTGAGAATGCAATTGAAGGCGCCGCGCGGCTTGAAGGAGCCCGCATGCTGCATGCATTCAAGCTTGAGAAAGATCCTGGCGTCAATTCCGAATGCCTGGTCTTCCAGGGCAATGCAGGGCGTGCGCCGCACATAGCGGGCGATGCGCCGGCCGGCATCCTGAATTTCCAGACGAGAGATCATGCTTTCCCACTGGCGGAACTCGCCGCCAGAAACTTGAGTGCTCCTGAATTATTTGGACAGAGACGATGAATATACCTTATCCAAGGTCACTGGCCTTGCAGCGGGGCTGTCCTGCGGCCCGGGCATGGGGCTGAGAGTTTGTTGGAAAGTCTAATTGCGCTGGCTTGCAATGATGGAAAAGTCACTCTGTTTTCAATATGTTGGGGGTTTTTTGTTCGACAAAAAAGCAGGTTCAGAGGACAATAGTCAGACGTCATAAGGTTGTGTGCTGGTGATTGCTGCTTCTTTAAAAAATCGGCGCCGGTCAGCTTTGCGGACAGTGATGCTTCTGCTGGTTGCGACGGCGTGCTGCTTCGGGCAATCATCCCCGGGCGAAAGCAGGCAGAACCCCACGGACACCGATGGCGGTTTCCTTCCCAGCCAGGGCGCGCAACCGCGATTTGAATCAGCCAGCAAGATGTCAGACCAGGCGGCAGCCGCCCTGCGGGAGCAGCGCGTACTAAGCGTGCCGCATTTCACCGGGTCGTTTGCGTTTGAGGCCAGGACTTTTCCTTTCAACATTGTCGGCGCGCCTCCCCAGGCGGGTGGGACCACCCGGGTCCCGGCCCAACTGAAGCCGGTGACGCTGCTGTTTGAAGGCTACACGGATGAAAACAACGCGCCGATCATCCTGAGTCCGGACGAGTTTGTGGCCACGGTGGCAAATTCGCCGAATTTCCGTTCCGCGCAATATCAGACAGGTTTTACGCAGTTTGCCGACGCCGTGCAGCGCGCGCAGTTCTACAACACCATGGGGCAGGACTGGCATACGCTGCTGGACAGGCCGCAGATCCTCAAGCCGCTGGTCATTGTGGTGCCCGGCAATTCCGCCAGGGTGTTCCGCAACCGCAGCACAGGGGCGGTGTACGCAGTGGTGGATACGTCGTTCTTCATTTCGCAACTCAACACGATTGCGCAGATGGAGAACCTGAGCGTGGACACGCTGCCCATCATTCTTACCCGGAACGTGTTGCTGGCGCCCGGGGCGGACGTGAAGCGCTGCTGCGTGCTTGGGTTTCATACGGCGTTTGATGCGGGACAGCGGGGCAACACGCAGATGCTGCAAACGCTGGTGTGGGCAAGCTGGCTTGACCAGGGAATTCTTGGTCCCGGCATTGCCGACGTAACGCCTATGAGCCATGAAATTTCCGAGTGGATGAACGATCCTTTCGGCAACAACTTTGTTCCTGCGTGGCAGTATCCCAATGCCTCGCTGGGATGCCAGAACAACCTGGAGACCGGCGATCCGCTGGCGACCATGCCCAATGCGGGTTTCCCGGTCACGATTGACGGATTCACCTACCATCCGCAAAACGAGGTGTTGCTGCCGTGGTTTACGCGGCAGTCCTCGGACGCGGTGGACCATGCGTACAGCTTCCCTGATTCCACCCTGGTCACGGGGCCGTCTCAATCCTGCCCGGTACGGTAGGGCTGCGTTCCGGCGTTACTTTTCACGCTGCCGACCTGCGCAAGAACGGCCACTGTATGGAGACGCTAAGGACCCTGTTCTTCGCAGCTGGTGATCGCAATTCCTATAACTCCGGGCACGCAGAGCACGTCATCGTCCCGGCCGGCATTGCGCGCGAAACCGGGCAGTGGTCAGTAGGGTGCTGTGCATAAAGCCTTGAACGAATGGCCGTTGTGCAAACGGACATTCATCAGGCAGGCGATGAGAGCGGGTGTTGAGAACGGTCCGGGGCGATAAGCTGCTGCTGTATTCGGGGGCGTTCACAGCAACTTACCACCCCTGCGGGGAGGACCGGCGGTATTTGCATCGTCTCCCAATTGGAGAAAACGGGAGCGTGCTTATATTTGTTTGAACGCTCTTGTGTCTGGGTTATGCGGATTTTTTATAGAAAATGTCGATTCCGGCAGGTCTGGCCGTCGAGAGGGCAAAACCTCTGAAAAGGAGACATTTCCATGCAATATCTTCTGCTGATTTACGGGGAAGAGGAACAATGGCAAGGGCTTTCTGAGCCGGAGAGACAAAGGATCTTCCACGAATTCATGACCTTATCGGACGACATGCGGAAAGCGGGGAAGTATGTGGGCGGCAATGAACTCCAGCCGGTCTCGGCAGCCACTACGGTGCGAGTTCGCAACGGCAAGAGAAGCCTCACGGACGGTCCCTTTGCAGAGACCAGGGAACAGCTGGGCGGCTACTACCTGGTGGAAGCCAAGGACCTGGATGAGGCGATGGAGTGGGCCGCCCGCATCCCGTCCGCGCGTTGGGGATCCATTGAAGTCAGGCCCCTGGTCCAGCGCTAGCCGGTGCGATAGCCGCCGGCCAGGCCGGGTACCCGGTACAATGATGCCGGTTTTAGAAAGGCTTACTTACATGCGCAAGCAGATCATTGTATTTCTTGTACTGGCCCTGCCGGCGGTCTTTCCGGCGGCGGCCGTTGCCCCGGCGCATTACGAGCTCAAGCAGAAATATGTTCTGGGCGGCGAAGGCGGATGGGACTATCTCACCTTTGATCACGCGGGCAAGCGGTTGTTTATCTCTCGGGGAACACACGTCATGGTGGTTGATCCGTACAAAGGAAGCGTTCTGGGCGAAATTGCAGATACGCCGGGCGTGCACGGCATCGCCCTGGCGCACGACCTGGGGAAGGGATTCACCAGCAACGGGCGTGAAAACAGCGTGACGGTGTTCGACCTGAAGACCTTGAAGGAGACCGGCCGCATCAAGCTGGACGCGGAAAATCCCGATGCCATTCTCTACGATGCCGTGTCCAGGAGGGTCTTCACTTTCAACGGGCGCAGCCACAATGCCACGGTGATTGACGCCGGGAAGGGAACGGTGGTCACGAATATTCCGCTGGATGGAAAGCCGGAATTCGCCGTGGCCGATGGCAAAGGCATGGTCTTTGTGAATATCGAAGACAAGGGCGAACTCACCAGCATTGACGCGCGCAAGGCGGTGGTGGTGAAAACCTGGCCGCTGGCGCCGTGCGAAGATCCGTCAGGCCTGGCGATTGATTTGAAACACCGCCGGCTGTTTTCCGGCTGCGGCAACAAGATGATGGCGGTGGTGAATGCCGATACCGGCAAGGTGATTACTACACTGCCCATCGGGCGAGGCGTGGACGCTGCAAGGTTCGATCCGGAAACGCAGCTGGCCTTCAGTTCCAACGGCGAAGGCACGCTGACGGTGGTGCATGAGGATTCGCCGGAAAAGTTCACCGTGGTGGAGGATGCGCCAACGCAGAAGTTTGCCCGCACCATGGCGCTTGATACCCACAACCATGATGTTTACCTGGTGACAGCGGAGATTGAAGAAACGCCTCCGGCCAAAGAAGGGGAGCGCCCGCGCCGCACCATGAAACCGGGCACGTTCACTCTGCTGGTGATGTCACCCGCCGGGGCGGCAAAGCCTGCTCCCGCGGCAAAGCCCGCCGAAGCTTCCAGGCCGGCTGCTTCCGCAGGCGCGGCGGCAGCGTCCGGAGAGGCGCAGTCGCTGTACAAATCAAAATGCCAGGCATGTCATGGCGCCGATGGCGCGGGCTCTTCCGTGGGAAAGAAAATGGGAGCAAAAGATTTTCGTGCGCCGGAAGTTGCCGGCCGGTCTGACGCCGATTTTCTGGAGATCATCAAGAAGGGCAAAGGCAAAATGCCCGCCTATGACGGCAAACTGGCGGATGACCAGATCAAAAATCTGATCAGGTACATCCGCAGTTTGAAGTAGCACAGCCGGTGATGAGTTAGTGCAGATACGGTTCCGGAAGCGGGTGCAAAGCATTTTCCTGTTCCCAGAAAATGGTCAGGATCCACCAGCGGTTTCCATCGTTGAACAGTTGGAAGCTGTTGATGCCGCGGGCGAAGGGCTTTGCGTCATCTTTGGCATGGCGTGATTCGTAGGTGCTCCACACCTGCGCAATGTGGTCCCAGACTTCGATACGGTTGGCGACTGATCTCTCGAAGAAGCCTTCTTTATCGAATATGGCCTTGCCGCGAGAGACGTAATCTTCCGGCGTGAGCACACGGGCGTTCACCGCGCCTTGTGGGTTGCGTCCGCTGGGAATCAGGCGAGCGCCGGGATGATACAAAGAGCGGAAGCGGTCCCAATCGCGCTTGCCGGCCGGCCCTGAGATCACGTCATACACGGCGGCAATGATGTGCTCGGGAGTGTCCACATCACCCGCTCGAGCGGGCGGTGCAGGCGTGGCCGAGGGTGTTTGGGCAGAAGCCGGCGCATTCTGTGCCTTGCTTGAAGATGACGATGGGGTTTGCGCGGCGCCGCCAGGTGCTCCGGCAGCCGCGACGAACAACATGAGTGTGCAGGCAAGGATTCGGTTCATGCCGAATAATGTAACAGTCCCGGCAGAGCCGGGCCAGACTAGCCGGGCAGCAGGAATGCAGCGGTGAGCAGCCCGCTGAAGGCAAGGCTCTGGAAGAGTTCTGAGAATCCCAGGGCCACGAAGTTGGTCTTGCTTTGACCGTCCAAGAACCAAAAGGCCAGACGTCCCAGGGCGGGAACGAAGGCGAGCGCAAACAGTGCCGGAATCAGGCCGGTAATCGCCAGAGCGATGCTGGCCGCAAGCAGCGTCAGATGGAGCGAAAGCACTTTCCATCCCGCAAGCAGCTTGGCTGAGGCCGATGGCACGCCCACGGAATGGAGGCGCAGTTGGACATATTCGATCTGGCTGGAAGCGAACAACCAGCTTGCCGCCCAGAGGAAGAGAGCAGTCTTGTCGAGTTTGCCGGAGATGACGTAGTACGCAGCGGCAGCCGTGGAAGTCAGGGCGAGCGATCCCAGCACCTGCTTTGCCGCGCGAAAAGCCCGGCGCGGGCCGAGCAGGAACCGCATGGCGAAGCAGGCAATCGCCACCAGGGCAAACCACAGGACTCGAGCACGCCCCAGCATGATCAATTGGAACGCGCACGCCGCGCCGAGCAAGCTCAAAGTCAATATCCATGCTCCGGCGATCTGCTGCTCCTCTGGGGACCGCAGCTTCAGGGGAGAGATTCCCAACAATGCTTCCACAGGTTGATAGGCAAGGAAGGCCGCTGTTGCGCCGCCCAGGAGCCAGAAGAAAGCCGGATAAAGCGTCGCCGAAGTTGCATGTGCGCCCACGACGGCGCCTGCAAACAGCGGGAACAACCACAGGCCCCAGGACCCGTGTTCTCGGGGCACCAGAAGTTTTCGAATTTGCGGTCCAGGAAACTCAAGGACCTTTCCCATGCGCTTCCGGGGCCTGCTCAGTTGGGTATAAACGCTCATGGCCGTTGCAAGATCTGATTGTGCAGCGGCACGGCACAGCCGGGCTGTGACAAATGTCACGTTCACAGTGAAACTCCCGGCAGTCAGGCCGGGAGTTTCATCTCGTCATTCGATTGCTGGAGGGTAAATTACTTGTTGGCCGTCATGCGGTCAAAGATCAGGCCTGCCGCGCCGCCGGAGATCGCGCCGATCGCGGCGCCTTTGCCTCCGCCAGCCAGCGCGCCGATTGCGGCTCCTGCCCCTGCTGATCCGGCCACAATGGCCACGGACTTTTTCATGGAGCGATGAGAGCTCACCGGCTCATTCCAGTTTCCGCGAGCGGCCGTCTGGCTGCTCTCCGCATAGGAATCGTCGGATGCTGCCGTGTAGCGGTGCGCGGGAGAAGGCCGGGGAATCAGCACGGGACGAGTGGCCGGCGTCTTCACCGTCTGCGCCGCCGGTTGCGGCGCCAGAGTTACTCCCTGGTCTGATGCCGCCTGGACTGCCGAGAGATGCGGCCTGGTGAAGTATGCCAGCGCTGAAACTGCCAGCGCCGTAAGTAAAGAAGTGATAATTGCCGTGCGAACCAGAGAACCTTTCACTGCGGACCTCCTGTGTTGCTCATCAGAGCAGATGCATTGCCAATCTATAACCCAGGAGAATGAGCAAGTTGCATCACACAAAGTAAAGAAACGGTAATTTCTGGCGGAAAAAAGTGCACAGCGCGCGTGGAGCAGAAAGAAAATTATTTTTCTGACAGCTTCTTCAGCGCCCAGCGCGCATGCTCGGCGATGACGGGGTCGCCATGCGCGGCCATCTTTTCCAGCAGCGGGATAAACTCCTTGCTGCCGCTGTTGCCCATGGCGAGCGCAACATTTCTTTGCAATCCTGAAAATTTCGCGCGCTTCACCGGTGAACCGCGAAATGTCCTGCGATAATTCTCTTCATCCATCTGCGCCAGCCACTCAAGGTCGGGATGAAACAGCTTTTCGCGCGGCTGGAATTCGGGCAGGGAAGTTGCCGGAGCGTTGCCGGGTTTGTTGTTCCACGGGCAAACGTCCTGGCAGATATCGCAGCCAAACACGTGCTGCCCCATCTGATCACGCAGCTCTTCGGGAATGTTTCCGCGCTTTTCGATTGTGAGATAGGCAATGCACCTCCGTGCGTCCAGCTTTCCCGGCGCCGTCAGCGCATTCGTAGGGCATGCATCAATGCAGCGCGTGCAGCTTCCGCAACGGTCGGCCGCGGGCAGATCGGGCGCAAGGTCCAGCGAGGTGAGAATGACTCCCAGAAAAAGCCATGATCCCGCTTTCTGATGAATGATGCAGGTATTCTTTCCAATCCAGCCCACTCCGGCATGGCGCGCATAGACCCTTTCCACCAGCGGACCGGTGTCTACATAACTGCGGGTTTCCACTTCCATCTGTTGTTGCGCGGCAAGCTCCCTGATCGCCGCCTCAACCTGCCGCAGGCGAGGCATGAGCGCGTCGTGGTAATCGCATGCTCCCCACGCATATCGTGAAATCCAGCCTCGCCGCGCATCTTTGACCCGTGTGGAGTACGGCTTGTCCGCGTTGTAGTTCACCGCGCATACGATTACCGAGCGCGCCCACGGAGCAGAGTGCTTCACTGACGCGCGTTTCAGAGCGCCCGTTTCCGTGCGCTTCTCCATGTATTTCATCTCGCCGGCGTGTCCCGCATCAATCCACTCCACAAAGGCCTCCAGTTCAGGGAAGTCCTCCGGTTGGAGTGAGGCAACGCCGGCAAGATCGAATCCAGCCTGGCTGGCCGCCTGTTTGGCGGCGGCGGCAAGTTGTTCCCGTGTAACCACCTGAAGTCATTATCCCAGACGACGGGCCGGCCCGCTTTTCTCCGCTCTCCCCAAGATTCGCCGGCTGCCGGTGCAAAGCGCGGAAATGGCGGCGGCTGCTCCGGGGTACGTTGATCCAGGACTGCCGTAAGTACATGCGGGCCTTAGTACCACGTCCGGGCAGCTCAGGAAAATCATTCGAGGTTACAGCC
>DATIWA010000421.1:0-3141 GCA_035465515.1 Candidatus Limnocylindrales bacterium
AACCATGTAAGGCCGCATGCCCAAAAAGGTGTAACGCCCTACCTTCTCTCCGCCTTCAACGGACTCGAGCAGGAAGGCGTTTGGCTCGTCGGCGGCAATGCTCAGGAATGCGGAGACCGGGGTGCGCAGGTCGGCAGCCACGGTCTTGGCGACTGGAACCAGAGTGGCCCCTTTGGCGAAAGCCGCAAACTGCTTGTAGTCCGGAAAGAACATGGCCCACTTATCTTAAATGATGAAGGTCCGTGGCCATGTGGACACGTCCTTTGTGCCCGGGAAAACTTACCCGGTTGGCGGGGAAAGAGTCTGCGAAGTAATAGTCAGTTTGAGAGGTTTGGACTATACTTTCCCAAACTTCAAGTGCTCCCCCCGAAGTTGAACGGTGCAAGCCGTAAAGGGATGCAACCGCATGTTGCGTTTCCTTGAACGTGCGCGCGCCCAAGGAAATGCGAATGCTGGTGAGATTCTGGGGAGTTCGCGGCTCAACGCCCACCCCGCAATCAGAAAATCTGCGCTACGGAGGCAATACGTCGTGCGTTGAGGTCCGCCTGAACGGGCGCATCTACGTCTTCGACTGCGGCACGGGTTTTCGCAACCTGGGTAAACAGCTGGAGCAGGAAAAAGACGGCGCACCGACCAACGCCCACATCTTCCTCTCGCATTTTCACTGGGACCACATCCAGGGGATTCCGTTCTTCAGCCCGCTGTACAAGAACGAGCAGAATTCGTTCATCTTTCACTCTTCCAATCGCACCAGCGGGCTGCAACGGGCGCTGGAAGCGCAGATGTCCGACCCGTATTTCCCGGTGAACATGACCGAAATGGCGGCGCGGCGGCAGTTTTTCAACATTGACGAAGGCCGCATCGAGTTCGATGACTGCGTGGTGCATTCCAAATGGCTCAACCATCCTCAGGGCTGCCTGGGATTCCGCATTGAAAGCCCGAGCGGGACCCTGGTCTATGCCACGGACAATGAGCCTGGAGACCCGGTCTTCGACAAGAATGTGCGCAAACTGGCCGAAGGCGCGGACGTGCTGATCTATGACGCGCAGTACCTTCCCGAGGAGTACGAAGCCCGCAAGCGCGGCTGGGGACACAGCCACTGGCGCGAAGCCATCAACGTGGTCATGGAGAGCGGAGCCAGGGAACTGGTCCTGTTCCATCACGACCCCGACCACACCGATGAATGCATTGACTCGGTGGTCACAAAGGCGCGCGAGTTCTATCCCAAAGTCCGGGCCGCGTCCGAGGGGATGGAGATCCTGCTCTAGCCTCGCAGCCGGAAACCTGGCGTTGTTCTCTGCCTGCCCTACTTTTCGAACAGCGCGTTCATCTGGTCGTAAGGCACCGCGCCCTCTGTGAGAGAGGCATAGGTCCCTGAGGCTTTGGCTTCCTCGGCGATCCGGCGCAGCAGGCCCATCGCGGCCCGCATGGGACCGGAGCCATAGCTGACGCGCTTTACGCCAAGTGCCGCAAGGTCTGGGATGGAGGGCACGCCGGGGCCGGCCAGAATATTGACCGGCGCTTTCCAGTGGTCAACCACGGTGCGGACGACGTCGGGGTTTCTCATACCGGGAACAAAGATGCAATCGGCGCCTGCGTCCAGATAGGCTTTTCCGCGTTCCAGCGTGGTGCGCAGGGCCTCTTCCGGCGAGACGCCTTTTTGCCAGAAGGCATCGGTGCGGGCATTGATCACGAAATGAATACCGCGCTTGTCGCCCGCTTTGCGGGCTGCGCGTATGCGTTGCACCTGGGCGGGAATGTCGTAAAGCGGCCCAAAGTGGCCATGACCGGGAAGCGCGTCCTCCAGATTGGCTCCGACCGCGCCCGCTTCGATCACCTGCTCAATGGCCGCTTCCAAATGTCGCTCATCAGCCGAGAACCCCGCCTCGATGTCGGCAGTCACCGGCACCCGCACGGCGTCGGCGATTCGACGTATGGCGCTGATCATTTCCGGCCACGGTATAAATTGCCCGTCGGGATAGCCAAGCGCATTGGCCACGGCGGCGCTGCTGGTGGCGATGGCGGGAAAACCGGCCTCCTCCACGATGCACGCGCTGGCTGCGTCCCAGGCGTTGATCAGCACCAGCGGGCTGCCGCCATGGTGCAGTTCGAGAAGTCGCAGCGCCTTTTCTTTTGCGGTCATAGTTCCTGCTTCAGCGAAATACGTTCTTCGAGATCAAATGGCTGGATGGCGTAGGCCTTCAGGATGTCGCTGAGGGAAATCAATCCCACCAGTTGGGAGAAATTGGCGCGATGAATCACGGGCACAACCGGCCAGTCTTTGTAGCGCAGGGCGATTTCCAGCGGATGGTCGGGATGGAGATGGGGCAGGCGGGAATCGCTCCAAAGCATTTGCATCGTGCCCTCACTGCGCTGATCAATCTGCCCAAGCTCAAGGTTGTCGCCATAAGCCCAGGTGCCGTCGGAAAAGCTGACCAGGAAATTCTCCTTCCCGGAGTCGCGCAGCTTCTGCCGCACCTCCTGAATCTGCTGGACGCCCAGGAACACCGGCAGGTCAGGACGCCGCATGGCGTCCTCCACGCGCAACAGCACCTCTTCCCTCTTCTCCTCCATGGAGGGCAGGTCCAGCCCGTCCTGGCGGGAAAGGGCATCAAAGATCGGCACGCTCTGAAGGCTACGTGAGATCAGATAGGCAAGCGTGTTGGAAATAATGACCGGGATGATGACGTCATAGTTGCCGCTTACTTCCAGCATCATGAAAACCGAGGTCAGCGGCGCGCGCAGAATGCCGGCAAACATGGTGCCCATTCCCACCAGAGCAAAAGCGCCCACCGAACCGGTCAGGGTGGGAAAAACAATGTGTTCAACGCCGCCCACCGCTCCGCCCAGCATGGCTCCCATAAAGAGGGTCGGGGCAAACATGCCGCCAGGAGTGCCGCTGACAAAGGAAAACATGGTCGCCAGCAGTTTGGCCAGCGCCAGGATCAGGAGCAGATGCCAGGCGTACTGGTCATGCATGGCCTCATTGATGGTGTGGTAGCCGGCGCCCATGACCTCAGGCAACTTGATACCGATCAACCCCACAAGGAAACCTGCGGCAGCCGGCTGAAAGTATTGGGTCCAGTGCGGCAAGCGCTTCAGACGCGGGCGCACCTGGAGCACCAGCTTGACGAACAAAAC
>DATIWA010000422.1:0-3880 GCA_035465515.1 Candidatus Limnocylindrales bacterium
ATCTTCAACCCCAGCGTGACTGGAGGAACTGGAGAGCTGCCGGAAGTGGACCAGTACGACTTCATCTGCAACGTTCAGCAGGTGTGGGTCACCGATGGAGCGATCGACCCCGCGTTGAGCACGAACCTGCCCCTTGGCCCGGTCACGGCCATGGGCTTCAGCGGCAATGATGCCACTGCGATCCTGGCGATTGGCGACGATCCTTCCGTCATCGTTCCCACCCAGACGCGGCAGAGAGGCATCATCCGCAGAAACGGGCCTCCTGGAACCGGAGCAATCGGTCAGGGGCACGTATACATTGTCCCGTAGATAACCACCCATTAAAACCAGGCCGGCGAAAATATCCGCCGGCCTTTTTTCTTTGTGCTCCGGACAAGCCGCACAAGAAACATGAGAACGATATTAAAGACTTTAATTAAGACTTAATGCCTTGCTAATCGCGTCAAGAGATGATGCCGCTGGATTTTAAGAGGCCGCGGGAACTGCTTTCTCTGTTTCTCTGGCGGGAAGCAAGTCCAGACAGCAACTTCCACCAGGTTCCCCCTCCTCGCACCTGAGTTTCTGTTTTTTGTCGCCGACGGGCCGAACCACCTTTGGAAAAAGCTGAAAGAAAGCCGTCGCAGGCGTCACCGCCTGCCGGTGCAACGGGCGCGACCCGCAGCTTTCAGCCGGAGGCGGCCGGCTCTCGAGCTGGAGATTGATTAAGCCAATTAATTTTGCTCTAACGGCGGTCTAATCTCCACGCGGTTCACTATATCGCAGCACGACGTGTAGTAAAGACGGGCATTGAAGCGCCGGGTAACACGGCGCAAAGGGTAGAGAGCTGACTTCTTCCGGGCTCACCCTGCGGAAACACATTTTTATTGGACGGGTCAGTTCGGCAAAACCGGACGGTTCGTCTTTGGCAGCCTAGGAGAGAAACCATGACCACTGCACGGCAGTTTACCCTCGTCCTGTGTCTCATCTTCGCCTCTGTGATGTTAAGCGCCGCCGCGGCGCCGGCAGATGACTTCACCGCCACCTACTCGCTCGGCACGCCGGTGGCGACAGCCCAGGGCGTCCAGATCACAATCTCGCTTAAGGTCGCCAACAATACCTCTTCTGATGTAAGCAACGCCACCATTGCACTGCACGAGCCACGGGCCGCGCGCGTGACCTACGGCACGCTCACCGGTTTGTCGCTTCCGGCAGGCGCGCGCACACCGGTGAGCGGCTCTTTCACGGTACCGCAGGACCTGTACGAGTCCTGGCAAAAAGGCAGTTCTCCGGCCATGAGCGTCAGCTTCACGGACGCCAAGGGACAGCCGGTGCGGGCGTTTATTCAGTTCTAGCAAAAGATCTTCTGGAGGCAAGCCATGCGGGCGGCTCTATATAACTCGATTTGTGCCCAGACTACACTGCGGGCAAAGACAACGAAAGCGGCTGGAAAACTCTGGCTCCTCACGGCCTTACTGATGGCGTTCGCCTTGATGCTTCCTGTGAGCGCGCTGGCCCAGGGCGGCTTTGTTTATGTGAACAACCAGAAGTCGAGCAACTCGGTTTCCATCTACAAGGTCTTTCCCACCGGCAGCATCACCCAGGTTGGATCGCCTGTTTTGACGGGCGGCGTGGGCGCAAACGTGGTGTGCTACGGCTTGGACCGCATCGTGCTCAGTCCTGTCAACAACCTGTTGTTCGTCGCGAACACAGGGGACCGGACGATCACTCCATTCACCATCAATCCTTCGACCGGCGCTCTGACCCGCACCGCCGGCTCGCCATTTGCCAGCGGATTGACGGCTGACGCCTGCCAGGGCATGTCGCTGGCGGTCACGCCGGATGGACAGTTCCTGATGGCCTCCAGCAATGGACAGATCCGGACTTTCAGCATCGCCGCTGGCGGCGCTCTGACGTTCGTGAGCAGCACGGCCAATTGCTGCACCCCCAACGCCGGCATGGTGATTTCTCCCGACGGCCGGTTCCTGGCGGTCTCCAACCAGAGCAGCGTCTCCATGTTTACCATCACCGCCGGCGTGCTCACGCCCGTGCTGGGATCGCCTTTCCCAAAACTCGGGCCTGGCAATCTCTCCGGCCTGGATTTCAGTTGCAAAGCCGACCGATTGTACGCGGGTGAAGCGACAGGCTCCCCGGCAATCGCCGAAGGCTGGACGGTGGACACCACCGGTATCTTGACGCCGGCGCCGCAATCGCCTTTTCAGAGCAGCGGAACAAACTCGAACATCGTCCGTTTCAGCCCTGACAACAGCCTGCTGTTCCAGAGCAATCAATTCACCAACAGCATCAACTCCTTTATGGTGAACGGTGACGGCAGCATCACCAATGCCGGAAAGTTCGGAGGGACAACGGCTGTCCACGTGCCCGTAGGGATGGCGACCGACGCCAGCGGCAACTTCCTGTATGTGGCTGATGACACTTACGGGCTTGCGGTTTTCAGGATTGGCAATGGCGGCCTGCTTGCGTCGCTGAAGGACCTGGCAATCACCAGCCCGGGCGAAATCCAGGACCTGGTGGCTTACCCGCAGCGTTCCTGTGGCAGCGCCGATCTCGGTCTTCTGATGACTGCTGTGCCGAGTCCAGCAGTGGCCGGAGCACCGATCCTGTATTCCCTGAACATCACCAACAACGGTCCGGACACGGCATCCGCAGTAGTCGCGGATGCGCTGCCGCCTACGCTGTCAGCGGGCGGGACGGCGCTCATCGCCAATCCCAGCGGCGCGCAGCGCACAAACACAGTTTCCGGCACGAGCGTGAGCGGCGCGGTAACCATCACGACTACGGTGCCGCATCAGCTCTTTTTGGGCGAATCGGTGACCGTGAGCTCCGTGCCTGCGCCTACGACGCCGAACCCGATTCAGTCCGGCTTCTTCCTGAACGATCCCACGTTCAACGGCGTGTTTACGGTTGCCTCGATTCCCAGCTCCACCAGCTTTACTTATAGCCAGACGATTCCGGTTACAAGCTTCCCGCGGCCGACGCTCCAGATCGTCGCTTCGACAGGCGCTCAGCGTTTGAGCAACGTGGTGACCATAACAACGACGCAGGTCTTCCAACTCGCGCCGGGAACCCTGGTTGATATCAGCGGGGTCGCCAACACCAGTTTCAATGCGACCGGCGTCACCGTTTTGTCTCAGCCGACGGCCACAACGTTCACCTACGCTCAGACCGGACCGGATGCGATCAGCGGCGGCGGCACTGTAACCGGGCCGCGTGTGATTCCTCCGACGGACGCGGCTGGAGGCGGCAGCGCCAACAGTCCGCCTTGCGTGGTCACGCTCGGACCGGCGACCTGCGGCTCAGCGACCTTCGCTCCGCATCCGCCCATCCTCAGCGCGGCGCGCACCGGGAACGTCGTGACTATTACCACGCCCCTGCCGCATCAGCTGTTCGCCGGCAACATCGTAACCATCCAGGGCGTCGCCAACACGACCTTCAACGGGACATTCACGATCGTTTCGGTTCCCTCCCCCACTACATTTACTTATAACCAGACGGCTGCGGACGCCACCAGCAGCGGCGGCGCCGTTGTCGGGCCGGGCATCGTATCGCAGCTCATTACTTTTAATAACATGACGTCCGGTGAAACCAGGACCGCCGTCATCAATGCCACCTCCTCGGGCTCGCTGGCGAATGGCACGGTGATCAATAACACCGCGAACATCAGCAACCTGTCGGTGGTGGACCCCGGGCCGGCGCTCAATTCTTCCACGGCGCCGGTGACCATCGGCACAACGGGCGCAACCACCTTGACGGTGCCGACCGCAACCGGCCCCTATGGAGGGGTGGCGACCGTGACGGCGACCCTGAAAGACAGCGCGGGCAATCCCATCGCGGGTGAGACCGTCGGTTTCAACTTCAACCAGGACAACAGCTTCTACAATGC
>DATIWA010000423.1:0-2102 GCA_035465515.1 Candidatus Limnocylindrales bacterium
TGTGCCAGAGCTGCTTGCCAGCTCAGGGCACGGACGGTTTGTTGACTACCGTTGCTGAAAGACGTGAAAGGCGCAGCACGCGGCAGTGAGTGCGAGCAGACTTGAACAGCGGCTGCCCAGGAAAGGCGCGATGCGGGATTCCGGATGACTCCGTTCCGGGGTCAACTTTTCCCGATTCGTCCGACCGAAGGATGCTAGGAGCGGCAGCTTAAGGAATCATTAGCGTTTCATTAAAAAATTTCATGCCGCGCTCTGCCCTTCAAATAGCATGCCGCATTTCATGGCAGGGCTGAGGCGAATGCGAGTGTGATGTTGACGCGCACGCGCTTTGGCCGCCTCGCGAAGCAGCGATTCCTGATCGCGGCATGGCAGTGCCAGACGGGCATTCCGATGTGAAACGGCTTCACCCGCCGTCAATCCGTGATTGCATCTTTAATCGTTGCGCCGTGGGTCCTCATGTTGTTCTGCCCTTGCGAGACGCTTCCCAGGCAGGACGCGAGCTGAAGATTAACGATTTTAATCTTCTCCCAATGGGCCTCTAATCGGTGAGGCCTAAACCTTAACTATGAATGGCGGACCTCCGCCAGTTTTGCGCCCGCGTCCGTCTTCCGGGATCTGACGGACACTCAGGCGTGGTGGAAGGTCGCAACTGTACGCTTTTGGCGAAATTGTCTCTCAGCAGAGCGGCAGTTGTTTTGTAATTACGGATGATGCCTTGCCCCATTCGAAGGAAAAGATCCTGAAGCCACAGGCTTCAGGACGGGAAGGCACAAAAAATGAACTCCTCCAAACGGACGACAGCTGCCCGGAAAGTATGCTGCGGACCGGCAATTTCAGCGCGGATTTGGCTCTGCTTCGTGGTTCTGTTTGCGCTTGCCGCGTTAACAGCCAGCGCTCAAACAACAGTCAACCCCACTACCAATACAGTCCTCTTCTCCGGCCCCGGGCCGACAAGCGTCAACACCGGTCCCCTGGGCGGCATCGTCATGCAGGGCACAGCCATCAGCCAGTTTACCGGCCGGCCGGTTCGTCACTTGTGGGTGGCGGACACCTTTGCCAGCGTCTGCCGCATGGATCCCGAGATTGACGCGCCGGGTCCCTGGAACATCAACACCCAGACCTGCACGTTCAAAGTCAATGCAGGCGGCGCGGCGGTACCGTTGGGCGGCCAATTTGCCTATGACCCGACGAGAAAATTTCTTTATTTCGTGGATAACCAGAACGCCACGCAGGGCGTACTCCGGATCGGTTTCGATCCCGCCGGCGACAGCGGCCAGGGCGCGCTGGATTTCAGCACCGGGTTTACCCTTGGTGGAGGCGCACAGGGAAGAAAAGCTACCTTCCTGGGCGGCACCGGCTGTGCTTTACCGGGAAATCCCGGCCAGCCGAGCGGAGCGGCCCTGAGTCCATTGGGCGATCTCTGGGTTGGTTTTGCAACCAGCGGCGAAATTCTTCGCTTTAACAGCCCGGGCACAGCCACCGCGACGGGCTTCGGCACCTGCGCCCAGTTCATTCAGGTGGTAGCCACCACGCCGGACAACACGCTGAGCACCGGCATGGCCTTCATCGGTCACGACCTGTGGAGCGCGGACGGCACCTCTCCTTTTGTGATTCCCAATGCCGATTCAACATGCCTCGTGCCTCCGACTACGGCATGCAGCACAGGCAACGGCACGGTAATCCCCACGCTGGCGCAGATCGTTGCGCCCGCAACCGTCTACGGCGACCAGTTCTATCCCGCTACCAACGGCAACAACCTCTACTTTGGCGTGGCGGACCAGATTGCCTGGGTGGGAAATGTGGCCGGAGGCCTGGCAGGCCAGACTCTGGACCTGACATACCTGACCGACCCGAATCCGACGCCTCCGCTGGCGGCCGTGACGGCCATGGCGGTTGATGCGACCGATCCGGCCAACATCGTGGTTTACTCGGCGGAGGATCCGGCCCCGATTACGGTGCCCCCGACGTCGGGCGAGGCGCGCTGGTGGCAGACATCGAAGCCCATCAACGCGAATGGCGTTCCAGGAACGCCGCTTGACGTGGTGGCCGTGGCCGGCGATTCACAGATCACTTTAAGCTGGAGCCCGGCCCAGTCGGCTGTG
>DATIWA010000424.1:0-2632 GCA_035465515.1 Candidatus Limnocylindrales bacterium
CGGCACCACCGCCCGCTGGAAACTGAGATTACCGCCTTTCAAGCGTTTTCAGTTGCAGACAACCATCGTTCCCCAGGTGGAGGGACTGCGGTCGAGGGCCGGGCGCCCGGATTTCGGCCAGCAACTGCGCCACCGCCGCGAAGCTTTTGCGGAATGGGAATCGCACTCTTCGCACTTCAATTCCAGCAACCGGCTCTTCGACCAGATGGTAGGGACCGCCAAGGGAGACTTTCACGCGCTGCGGATCCCGGATGGCAAAGAGCATGTGATTGCCGCGGGCATTCCCTGGTTCGCCACCATGTTCGGACGCGATTCCATCATTGCGGCGTACCAGTCCCTGGCTCTCAATCCGCAGCTTGCCGCAGAGACCCTGCGGGTGCTGGCGCGTTACCAGGGCAGGGAGAAGAACGACTGGCGGGATGAAGAGCCGGGGAAGATCCTGCATGAATATCGCAATGGCGAGATGACCCGCTCCGGGGAAGTCCCTTTTGGTCCGTATTACGGTTCCGCGGACGCAACCCCGCTTTGGCTGGTGCTGCTGAGCGAAACGTTCAACTGGACAGCCGATGACCAGATGGTGAAGGACATGCTGCCCCACGCCTACCGCGCGCTGGAGTGGATTGATCGCTACGGCGATGCCGATGGAGACGGCTTTGTGGAATACCAGCGCCGCTCCCCCAAAGGGCTGGCCAATCAGGGATGGAAGGACTCCTGGGACGCCGTTCTGCACCGGGACGGCGAGATTGTCAAAGCTCCCGTCGCGCTCTGTGAGGTGCAGGGCTATGTCTATGAAGCCAAGTACCGGATGGCTTCGCTCCTGCGTTCCTTCGGAGACATCAAGACAGCGGACAAGCTCAAGAAAGACGCCGCTGACATGGCAAAACGCTTCGAGAAGGCCTATTGGATGCCTTCACGGAATTTTTATGCAATGGCCCTGGACGCGGAGAAACGGCAATGCCAGGTCATTTCTTCCAATCCTGGGCATCTGCTTTTCACGCGCATGCTGCCGCAGGAACGCGCCCGTACCATCACCCAGCAGTTCATGAAGCAGGGCATGTTCAATGGCTGGGGCTGGAGGACAATCTCCCAGGAAGAGCGTGTCTTCAATCCGCTGAGCTATCATCGCGGGTCGGTGTGGCCGCATGACAATTCGATCGTTGCTCACGGCATGGCCCTCTATGAATTCCGCGAGCCGGCCAATAAGGTATTTACCGCCCTGGTCCAGGCGGCGCTGAATTTTCGCGATTACCGGCTGCCGGAGCTGTTTTGCGGCATTGAACGCCGTGAGCATGACGAGCCTGTGCACTACCCCGTCTCGTGCTCTCCCCAAGCCTGGGCTTCCGGCGCGATTTTCCTCATGCTGATGTCTGTTCTGGGGATCCGGCCCAGCGCCCCCCGCAAGGAATTGAACATCGTTGATCCCGCTCTGCCGGAATTTCTGGATGGACTCAGCATACGCAATCTGCGCGTGGGGAACAGCCGCGTAGGCCTGGACTTCACCCGGCGCGGCGAGCGCACCTTCTGCAACGTCGTGGACATTGCGGGCGATAAGCTGCTGGTCAACGTGGCCTTCAAAAAGCGTTGAACCCTGGTCACCGGGCCAAAAAACGTGATAAGCGAAAAAGGATGCACAGACGGAACATGCCGATGGCTGGTGTTGCGTCTGCCCGTGCCAGCATTTACATTGATGGTTCAATATCGAACCATACCCGGAGGAGATTCATGGCAATTAACATCACGCCCAAGAAGAATGGCCCCTACATTGTTACGGGAGACCTGAGCGAGCTTCAGCTCACGGATGCGGACGGCAACAAGTACGACATCAGCGGCAAGCAGACGATTGCCCTGTGCCGTTGCGGCGCGTCGGTCAACAAGCCATTCTGTGACGGGCAGCACTCGAAGATCGGGTTCCAGGCCGCCGAGGCAGCGGTCAAAACGCAGGGCTGAGAACCTGCCTGCTACGCCGAAGAGGGACCCAATGGGTCCCTCTGTTGTTTTTGCCGCTTCCTGACGAAGATGGGGCATTCGGAGCGTTACCAAAGGCCTTAGACGATGCGCATCTGGCCCTAAATCACGGAGGGGTTAGGCTATTAGAATCCTGAAGTTGCAATTACTCTGGGCATCGGAGAGCTTGATTGTCGTTCCACGGATACACTGTTCAGGTCTCTACGCTGGTGAACTTCATTCCGGTGCTGGCAACAATTGTCACTACCATGCTCAGCATCGTGCTGGCGCGCGCAACGTTGCGTTACGCGCACGCGGCGGACCGTACGGTGGAACTGGCCCACGAGCAGTTCGAGCGCGAGTGGGCGCCTGAGCTGCACATCCGGCTGGAGCGCGCGTCCTCAGTGGATGCCCGCGTCATCATCACCAACATTGCCAAGACCTCGGTCCTCCTGCAATTGTTGCAGTTCCGGAATGTTTCCAACTCATCACCCTTTGAAAAGCTGTACCTGAACGATCCGTTGGTGGGGGGCACGGCGTGGAACAATCATGTGGGGGAACGCTTGATGCACGTTACCGGCCACGATTTCGAGGGGCCGATCGCCGCTTCCGCCAGCTTCTATGCGGCGGGGCGGCTCTACCGCACGGACTGGTTCCGCTTCAAGGTGGAAGTCCGTGGCGGCAGGTT
>DATIWA010000425.1:0-5583 GCA_035465515.1 Candidatus Limnocylindrales bacterium
CCGACATCTGGGCCGCCTTCAAGCCTTCCGAAGTGCAGGGATACTTGATGTAGGCATTGGGAATCCACCCGAACATCTCCTGCCCTTGCCGGAACATGTGGTCCGCGGTGGTAGTCAGGTCGGCAAAGACTTCAATGGACACGCCGGCGTCTCCCACCAGAGGAGAAATCTGGCGGACAATTTTCCGGTACTCTTCATTCTCTTCTTTCTCCGTAAGCCTCTGCCCGGAAGCCACCATCCGGCGCATTTCAGGGTTTTTGGCGATCAGGGAAGGATTGGTGGTCTGGCCGTCCACAAAGCCGAGCAGATCTCTTATGTGGAGAGTTTCTTCAGGATCTCCCCCATCCACAAGAATTTTGGTTTTCAGCTTGTCCTTGAGAGAACTGCGGGGGCCGTCTTTATCTACCATTCTCAGCACTCCTTCCGAGCCGGCGATTCACAACGCAACCAGCATAGAAACGCGAACTGGCGCCAGCGATGTTACACCTATAAGGTGGATGCAGAATCCGTCATATGTGCGGCCAGAATGTTTGTGTTTGATTGGGGTTCCGAGGAAGGAACCCGTTACGTATGATTTTCCCGCATCTCTTTCAGCTTTTCCGCATAATTTCGTGGGAGTTTTCCTATGCCTCTTAAAACCGACCTGATGCAGCGCTTCAATCTTGCAGTCCCAATCATTCAGGCGCCCATGGCGGGCGGCGGTGACACGCCGGCGCTGGTGGCAGCGGTATGTGAAGCCGGAGGGCTCGGCTCCATTGGCGCCGCCTATCTCACGCCGGAGCAGATCATCGAAGCCGGCAAATCCGTACGGGCAAAAACCAGCCGCGCATTCGGGATTAACCTGTTTGCGCCGACACCGCCGCCGCCCTCGCCCGGCGATCCCGGAGTGGCCTTGCGACGCCTGGCGCCCTTCTATGCCGAACTGGGATTGCCCGCGCCGGCTTCTCTGCCTGAGATTACGGGTGCTAAGTTCGCTGACCAGCTTGCCGCTGCGCTTGAAACCGGCGCCGCCGTTTTCAGCTTTACCTTCGGCATCATCCCGCCGGAAGCGGTCGCGGCCATCAAAAAGCGGGGCGTGTTTCAGATAGGGACTGCGACTACCGTGGACGAAGCGATAGCTTTGCAGGATGCCGGAGTGGATGCGGTCGTGGCCCAGGGCAGCGAAGCTGGCGGGCATCGCGGAACGTTTACCGGTGATTTCAACGCCGCGCTGGTTGGAACAATTTCTCTGGTGCCGCAAGTGGCGGATGCGGTGAAAATTCCGGTGGTGGCCTCCGGCGGCATCATGGACGGACGAGGCATCGCCGCGGCCCTGGCTTTGGGCGCAAGCGCGGCGCAACTGGGAACGGCATTCCTTACCTGCCGGGAATCCGGCATTTCCGAAGCCTACCGCGAGGCCATCCTTGGTGCGCACGAAAACCAGACGCGCATTACCCGGGCCTTCTCCGGGCGTCCGGCGCGCGGCATTATCAATCGGTTTATGCAGGAAGTTGAGCCGGACGGCAGCGATGAAGCAGTTCTGCCCTTCCCAATCCAGAATGCGCTGACGCGGCCTTTGCGAGCGGCGGCTTCCAAACAAGGCCGGGCGGAATTTCTGTCGCTGTGGGCGGGCCAGGGCGTGCGAATGGCGAGGAGACAATCCACGGCTGAACTGATGGCCCGGCTCGCCGCTGAAACCGAGGCGGCGCTTGCCCGTTTGCAGCAGTTCAGCGCCAAACCCAAAAACGCCTAAGAGCTTTTCGCCTCCCAGCATGCCCAGCCGGGAGGCGAAAGCGGGTTACTTTTTCGCGGGTACGAACCTGGTAACGTTCAAAATGTGGCCCTCAAGTTCATCTTCCCGGAACAACTGATCATAAGCGTGATTGGTGAGCCACTCCGGCAGCAGGTTCACATAGAACGGGCTACCCAGGACGCCGCTGATCCCTCCGGGCAGGGAGCTGACGCCGCGCATGCCTTCATGCCGCGCCTCGCTGACAAACCGCTGGGAAGGACCGGAGCCAAAGGTGAATCCGTTCTTGGTATTTGCAATGACTGAGTGGCTGGCCGCGTCCACGGTCTGGTAGCCGCCATCGGTGGGAATTCCCGGCAGGTTGGGCAAGGGCTGGGGAAACGCCCCGCCCGCGGGAGGAATGCTGAATGGCGCGCCGAGTATGTGAGCAAAGGTGATGCGGTGCAGCTTGCCCCAGCGGTAGTCATTCTGGTTGGTTGAGCCGGCGAAGGCATCGGCAAATGCCGGGCTGGCCAGCAGAGTGAGGGTATCGCGCAGGCTCTGGAGGATGATGATGTCGCGGCGGTCGGCCGCGTCGCTCACGCCCGGAACCTGGAAGAAGTCCACGCCTGAAGCGCCAACACCATGATTCGTGGAGAAATTGTCCAGCAGGTTGCGCAACGCTTTCAGGTTGGTCTGGCTGGGGAGAGAAGCGGCGACGGAAGCCAGGCCGAAGTTGCCCAGGGTCGCGTCGATGGTCTCACGTGTGAACTGGCTGCGCCATACGCTGTAAAGGGTTGCGGCAATGCTGTTTGCGATCTCGGCATCGGAGCGCGCGAACGGAGGGGCGCCAACGTCGCCTCCATCGAAACCTTCAGGAAGACCGGTGGGCGTGGTGAAGTTCCAGGCGCGCAGCCGGCCCACGGCTTCAGCCACGGCGGGGTCGCCGGAGAGCTGCGCCAGTTGCGGGACCTGCCCGGCGTGCGCCTGCGCGTTGTCGAAGGCCTGGGTGATAAAGCTGGTGAAGAACTCCGCGTCATGCAGCCCCACATCCGCCTGGATCTGCTGCACGTCAGAGAAAGAGATCTTGCCGCTTGCGGCTTTCTGGCGGATGAGTTCGGTGATGCGGCCGGAGCGGAAGCCGGCGTCGAAGGTATAGCCGAGATAGTAGATGCCGCCGCCGGGGCGCATCCTGCCAATGGGATTGTTGCCCAGTGTCACGCCCGCCGGATCGTTGTTCGAATTCACGAAAAAGCCGGCAGGCGGATTGATGATGTGCGGCATCTCCGAGGCAGGCAGGATTTCAAAGGGGGTTGACTGTCCCGGTTGGGGATGGATGACCGGCAGCCACTCATTGCCACCGGCGCCGTTGCGAATGAAGACGGGAAGCAGACCGTTGACGGTACCGGCCTGCAGGTCTTCGCGCACCGGCATTTCACCGACCGCGAAATAGGCAATGTTGCCGCGAACGTCAGAGTAGGCGATGTTCTGCGGCGGAACGGAGAAGAACGGCAGCCCCTTTTTGAATTCGGCAAGATTGTGCGCCGACGCCCAGATCAGAACGGCGTCCAGCTCGTGCGTGGCGCTGTAGCCGGTCCATTCGATGCTCAGTGCGGAGCCGGTTTTTGGGTCCAGCGAAATGATGGGGCCATTGTTGCGGCGCGGCACAATCAGCGTGGCCGGTGGGATCACAAGTCCCGGCGGGGCTGGAGGGGTGGTGACGCCGGGCGAAACCGTTACGAGATCATCAGGGACCTTGTCGCCCACATTGTTGAAGCGGAAGACTTCCGGGACCGGGATGATGTGTTCTAGTTTCCCCTGAAACACAGTGCTCAGCCCGCTGGGCGAGGTGGCATCCGGGACGACCTGCTCCTGGAACGTGTCGGTCACGTCAATGCCGTCATTGGTGGCGCCCCAGGAGACAAAGCGGTTGTGGCCGAGGGTGATGCCGGGAGTGCCGGGGAAGCCGTTGCCGATCACGTCCAGCGCGCCAGCCTGGAGGTGGATGGGATACCAGGTTGAGGGCTCGCCGAGCGAGAGATGAGGGTCATTTTCCAGCAGGGGAACGCCTGTGCTGGAGAGCCTGCCGCTGATGGCCCATTCATTCGACGCGCCTTCCAGTTGCTGCTCACGGGCATGGCGGAGCAGGGGAATGTCTTTGGTCTTCTCAATGAAATTGGCAGCCAGGGCGATCGTTTCGCGGCGGAGGCCATCCGGCATGATGGCTTTAGTGTTTCTGCTTTGTACAGTCTTGGCGGCCATGGGCACGGAGGCGTCCGGGACGGTGGAAGCGGGATCGAAGGGCGCGGAGCGTTCAATATCGGTGAAGAAGAGCTTTGCGCCGTCAAAGCCTGCGGCTTGCCCTGCCTGCTGGAAGCTCAGCAGTTCAATGGTGGCTTGCGTGTCAATGTCGAAGGACAGGCCAAAGGCAATCAGCTTAACCACGGCAAGGCTGTCCACAACAGTCCAGGGTTCAAAATGGGTCAGTTCCAAAGCCTGGTATTCCGGCGGGAGAGGATGGCTGGCGACCCAGGCATTGATGCCCTCGGCGTATCCCTTCAGGATGTTCATGGCGCGCGGTGACTGGACCGCGACGGAACGTTCCGCGGCCCGGCGCAACCCCAGGGTGCGGAGTTGCACGTCCTGCGCCAGGGCGAGAGGGCCGACCAGTTCGGCGAGTGTTCCGCCGGCTTCACGCCGGTTGACGTCCATCTGGAACAGGCGGTCCTGGGCGTGAAGGTAGCCCTGGAGAAAGGCCATGTCGTGCTCGTCGGCGGCCTTGATGTGGGGAATGTCATTGGTGTCGCGGATGATTCTGGCGGCAGCATGCAAGCCGGGAAGCTGGACCGGGGTGACGTTGTGGCCGTCCTGGGCGATAGCGGATGACGGCAGGGCCGGCGCCAGGAATGCAAGGCAGACCAGGGCGGCGAAGCGGCAGCCAAGGGTCTTGAAAATGACAAAACGCTGCGAATGCGGCAACGAGGGACTTTGAGACAGAGATGGCATAGGACTTCTCCTTTGCGCAGGCGTGGCGAGCAGATGGCGGGCCAAGACTGAAAACTGCGGAACCCTGGCGCGATCTTCAGTTCCTGACGGGACTCAGGTGCTTCAGTCAGCGAATGCGAGGCAGCCGCGCGGGAAACGGGGCGCAGTTGCGGCGAGCCATTGTAAATCTCTGAATGGAGGATGGGAAGAGCAGCCCTGGCGGGAGCATATTCAAGATGTGATCTCGCTCATGCAGTGAAAACTTGAGGTGACCTAAAGTCTTCCGCTGATTTGCCCCGTGGAACAACCAGGCGAGAATCGAAATCCAGCAACTCTGGATTCCTCGCTGTTTCTTAATGTGGCATCTTGATTACGTTTCCTGCCTCCTGACGGTGGTTTCCACCGTTCTGGTGGGCCGGCGCATGTGGCAGGGCTGGGTGGTGGCCGGGGCCAACAGTGTGATCATTTCGATGATCGGGCTGCGCACGCACCAATGGGGCTTTGTTCCGGCAAACCTGTTCTGCATCGCGATTTACCTCTACAACATTGCCGAGTGGCGGAGGCCGGCTGCGCTCGCCGGGCGGCGGTCCGGGTCGCCAAGCGAGGCGCTGTCTGTTAGGCTGAACAGGAAAGTTGCCGTGCTCCAGTTGCACAGACCCCGGAGGCGCGCCATGAGGAGTCTGGGCAAGAGCGCTGAAGATGAGCGACTCGCCAGCAATCGAATTCGTTCATGTACAGTACCGGACCAGCGGGAATCGCGTACTCCTTTCTGATCTCAACCTGAGCGTCCACCCGGGCGAAATCCTGATGCTGCTGGGGCCCAGCGGCTCCGGCAAGACCACAACACTCAAGCTGATCAACGGGCTGCTCAACGCCAGCCAGGGCCACAT
>DATIWA010000426.1:0-4163 GCA_035465515.1 Candidatus Limnocylindrales bacterium
AATCAGGCGAGTTTAAAGTGACTTCCACTCCCAACCAGGACAATCCCATGAGCAACGGTGAATTTCCCGTCATGGGCAATGACGTCTGGGAGCACGCCTACTACCTCAAATACCAGAACCGCCGCCCGGACTATCTCAAGGCCTGGTGGAACGTGGTCAACTGGGACAAGATCAACAAGCGGCTTGCACAGGCGGACAGCTTCTTCAAATAACGCTCCACAGCAAATTCCGGGCTGAACGCTTGTGCTTCAGCCCGGAAAAACTCCACTTCAGTACAGCGCTATGCTCTGGAACGTCTGAGTTGCGGCTGGCCCCGTTGAATTGTCATGGCAATTGCTGATTGCGATGACCCTGGGATGTTCCTTTCCGCGTCGCGGATTTGTACTGCTCAAGATAATCCGGCTCTCTCACACCGGTGACCAACCGCGCGTCCGCCAGCGGCGTTCCCGCGGTGATTGCCAGCGGAAGCACACCTGCCCATACCGGCAAAGCATGGTCTTCCTCATCATCCGCCGGAGGCCCGGTTCGCACCTTGGCGGAAGCCTCTTCAATCGAAAATTCAAGGACCGCGGTGGCTTTCAGCTCTTTTTCGTTCGGGCTGCGAACCTCCGCCCAGCGCCCCTGAAGCAGGTGCTCGGAAATGACGAGCAGAGCGTGCGTCTTCTGATCGGCATCCTCGATCTTCCGGGCTGTTCCAAACGCGACGACGGAGCGGTAGTTCATGGAATGGTGAAAGGCGGAACGCGCCAGCACCAGGCCGTCCACCAGAGTTATGGTCACGCAAGCGGGCACGCCGGTTTCAAGCTGCCGCAACATGCGGCTGGCAGCCGAGCCGTGGAGATACAACTTCTCTTCCTCCCGGCCATATAGCGTGGGAATCACAAATGGTTGCCCGTCCACGCTGAAGCCCACATGCGCCAGAAACGCCGCATCCAGGATCTGGTGAATGATCTCGAGTTCGTGCGATCCGCGCTTGGGCAGGCGCCGCAACGCCGTCCGGTCCGTCAGGTTCATGCTGGATTCTCCCGTGTCATGAGTCCGTGGTCTCGCAGACCCCTCTGACATTGTTCAAGCAGTATTCATGATGCATTCCGGAGTGGTATTGTTAAAGCTCCACTTTACGTGCAATTTGCCATACCACTTTCGGCGAAGAAAGGAACGCTGTCCCGCCAGATCTACACCTGGTTGCGGAGGGCCATCCTTGGGGGCACGCTGCGCTCCTCTGAGCGTCTCCCTTCCACGCGCGACCTGGCCGACCAGCTCAACGTTTCGCGGACGGTCGTCCTGCTGGCCTACGAACAGCTGCTTGCCGAAGGGTTCGTCGAAGGACGCGCCGGCTCGGGGACCTTCGTAGGCCGGGGCCTCTCCGCGGTCCGTCACAGAGCGTCGGCGCCATCAGCCAGTCTGCGCCTGTCGCGGTTTGCGTCCTGTGCCGCCGCCGTGCAACCCAGAATCGAGGTCTGGCAAAACCAGCCCGCGCCGCTTCGCTACGACTTCGCATTTCGGCGAAGTCCAGTTGAAGAGTTCCCCTTTGCTACGTGGCGGCGCATCCTCCTGCGGCGCGCCCGGAAGGCCTCACTCCGCGAACTTGATTACGGGCCGCCCGCCGGCAGCCTTGCCCTGTGCGAGGCCATTGCCGGCCACCTGCGGAGGTCTCGCGCGGTCGTTTGCGACGCATCGCAGGTGATCATCGTGAACGGTTCGCAGCAGGCGCTTGATCTGGTCACCCGTGTTCTCCTGGAGAGAGGCGACCCCGTGGCCGCGGAAGACCCGCACTATCTGGGAGCACGAGAGGTTTTTCTGGCCGCGGGCGCGCGGCTATGCCCGGTGCCGGTGGACGAGCACGGTCTGAATCCCGATGGCCTGCCCCTCAATGCCCGGCTGGCTTTCGTGACGCCATCGCACCAGTTTCCCACCGGAACCATCCTTCCTCTGGCGCGACGTTTAAAGCTGCTGGAGTGGGCCAAACGCGCCAGCGCCGTGATCATTGAAGACGATTACGATGGCGAGTTCCGTTATGAAGGGCAGCCGGTGGAATCGCTGCAGGGCCTGGATTCAGAAGGCCGGGTTATTTATACCGGGACGTTTTCGCGCACCGTGTTTCCGGCGCTCCGCATTGGATACCTGATCGCTCCCAAGTCGCTCGTTCCGGCGTTCACGGCCGCCAAGTGGCTGTGCGACCGGCACACCGCCACTCTGGAGCAGGAAACCCTGGCCGAATTCATCAGCAGCGGCGCTTATGAGCGGCATCTTCGCCGCGCCAGGCGCAGGCATGCCGGCCGTCGCAAGGCGCTGGTGGAGGCCGTCCACAAGTATCTCGGGGACCGCGTCAAAATCACCGGTGACGGCTCCGGCGCCCACGTGGTGTTATGGCCGGGGAAGAAGGGAACGGAAGCGGAGATGATCGCCCGCGCGGCGTCTCACGGAGTAGGTGTCGCCGGCATTGCGAAGTATTTTCTGCGTCGGAGAGGCGTGCCTGCGGGGCTGATGCTGGGGTATTCACGGTTGAAAGAAGAGGAAATTCGCGAAGGCATCCGGCGTTTGGCCGAAATCCTTTGACGTGATCTCCGTCACCTCGCCACATTGATGAACTTTGAAATCATGGTGTGCTGTGGGTCGGCGGCAGTGAGCACGATGGCAACCGGAAATGATAAACTCAAGGGTTTGCCTTACTCGTTCCAGACTCTTTATACAAGGTTTCTCTTATGGCACAAGCTACTGATATCGCAATCGTGAGTGGCGCGCGCACGCCCATGGGCCGCTATTGCGGCAAACTGCGCGATTTCACCGCCATGGAACTGGCCGCCGTGGCCAGCCAGGAGGCGATCCGCCGCGCCGGGGTGGACGCCGGGGAATTCGATCATGCTGTTTTCGGCAACGCGCAGCAGACCTCGGGTGATTCCCTGTATGGCGCCCGGCACGTGGCCTTAAAGGCCGGTTTGCCGATTGAGACGCCGGCGCTGACGGTCAACCGGATCTGCGGATCGGGGATTCAGTCGCTGGTCAACGCAGCGCAGATGCTTCAGTTGGGCGAGGCCAGCCTGGTGCTGGCCGGCGGCATGGAATCCATGTCGCAGGCGCCGCACGTGGTGCGCGGCGCGCGCTGGGGCTTTGGCCTGGGCGAGGGCAAGATGGAAGATTCGCTCATGGTGGCCCTGCTTGATACCCACTGCGGCCTCTACATGGCCAATACCGCCGAGCTTTATGCCGAACAGCAGGGCATCACGCGGCAGATGATGGACGAATTCGCCGTGCAGTCGCAGCAGAAGGCCGGCGCCGCGCAGAAGGCCTGCCGCCTGGCCGAGGAAATCACTCCGGTCCCGCTGAAGAACCGCAAGGGCGAGCCCACAGGCGAGATGTTTGAAAAAGACGACCACCTCCGCCCTGAGACCACCATCGAAGGCCTGGCCAAGCTGAAACCGGCCTTCGGCAAAAACGGCACGGTCACCGCCGGCAACGCCAGCGGCATTGTGGATGGCGGCGCGGCCGTGGTCATGACCACTCTGGACCAGGCACAGAAGCGCGGGCTCAAGCCGATGGGACGCATTGTGAGCTGGGGCATCGCAGCGGTGGACCCCAGGATCATGGGCAGCGGGCCTGTACCCTCTTCGCGGCTGGCGCTCAAGAAGGCCGGACTGAAGCTGGAAGACATGGACCTGATCGAGGTCAATGAGGCTTTTGCCGGACAGTATCTGGCCGTAGAAAAAGAGCTGGGCCTTGACCGCAGCAAGGTCAACGTAAACGGCGGCGCCATCGCGCTGGGCCACCCGCTGGGAGCAACGGGAACGCGCCTGGTGATCACGCTGTTGCATGAGCTGCGCCGCCGCAAGGCGAAGTACGGGCTGGCCACGGCGTGCATCGGTGGCGGACAGGGCATCGCGATGATTGTGGAGAATCTGCAGAGATAGCAATCGGCCACTCAGCCTGGGCATCTTGCGCCCGCGGCTTTCATGCGCAGCCGAATCAGGATCTTTTGCGAAATGAATGTTGCAGGGCCGAATGCTGAGTAATGCTGAGTGTTGATTGCTTATGAGGGAGAGCGAGATGCAAATCAAAAAGGTCGGCGTACTCGGTTGCGGGCTGATGGGATCAGGCATCGCCCAGGTCTCCGCAACTGCGGGCTACGAAGTTGTGGTTCTGGAACAGGAACAGAAGTTTCTCGA
>DATIWA010000427.1:0-5008 GCA_035465515.1 Candidatus Limnocylindrales bacterium
TGTAAACTTCGCTGACGTAGTCGCAATCGTTACAGCGGACAATATAGGGATAATTTGCGCTCATGGCCGATAGTGTTAAGGGGGGAACTTCGATTCTGGTTTGTGGCCAGCCCGCTTGCACTAGGGTGCTTTGCTTAGGGAGGGGGGATTTTAGACCTACCACCCAGGAATCCGATGAGCCATGCGCTCTCAGGAAACAAAACAGAAACACGCCGGCTAGCCAGCCTGCATGATTCTGCTCTTGATCTCATTTTCCCAGATAACGTTTCCCGGCTCCAGGGACTCAACTCCAACCTGTCCGGCTTGAGCGGTGCCTGGCTGGCCGATCCACATCACCTTGTATCGAGCACGGCGGTTCAGCCGTTGCACGAAAATTACCTGACCTACCTGCTTGATCCCCGGAAGAGCCACCAGGCGGGCTCCGTTTTGAGAAATTTCGTACGTGCAGCAGGTCTGCCACTCAGCGCTTTTGATATCCAGATAGACTTTGACCGGAATGGCGACATGGATGCGCCGCTCCTCGCGGCGATCTTCGACTACCGGAGGGGTGGACGAGCCCGGAACACCGAACGGGAGATGGTCTTTCGATGACATGATGAATCGAGTATCCCGGCAGGCAGCGGGGAGCGTCAACATTACTTTCGTGCGCGATTGCCGGCTGCTTGGTGAAACGCCAGGCGATTGCCCGGGGTCGAGAACGTATTTTCCCCGAAGTAACGGAGCCGCGGATTGCGGCTGCAGAGGCTGACGCAAGAGAGGCAAAGCATTTACAATGAAACGGTCAGCCCTTCCTTTTTGAGATAAAAACTATGATCCATTTTCCCGTGCCAGAGGCCTTGACCTTCGATGACGTGTTGCTGCTGCCCGCGCATTCCGACATTGTTCCGGCGGACGTTAACACCCAGACGCAGCTTTCGCGCAATATTCGCCTTAACATTCCGATCATCAGCGCGGCCATGGACACAGTGACCGAGTCGCGCCTGGCCATCGCCATCGCGCAGCAGGGCGGGCTGGGAATTGTGCACCGCAACCTGTCCATCGAGCAGCAGGCGGATGAGGTGGACAAAGTGAAGCGTTCGGAGAGCGGCATGATCATGGACCCGATCACGCTCTCCCCCGACCACAAGATTGCCGACGCCCTTGACCTGATGCGCCGTTACAAGATCTCCGGCGTGCCGGTGACCAAAAACAAAAGGCTGGTAGGCATTCTCACCAACCGCGATCTGCGCTTTGAAACCCGCACGGACATTCCCATCAGCCAGGTCATGACCAAGGAAAACCTGATCACGGTGCCGGTGGGCACCACGCTGGAAGATGCGGAGAAGATCCTGCACGAGCACCGGGTGGAGAAACTTCTGGTGGTGGATGACAAATACAACCTGAAGGGATTGATCACGGTCAAGGACATCCAGAAGAAACTCAAATATCCCAATGCGGCAAAGGACGAACACGGCAGGTTGCGCGTGGGCGCCGCCATCGGCGCTACCGGCGATTTTCTGGAGCGAGCGCAGGAAATGGTCAAAGCCAAGGTGGATGTCCTGGCCATTGACAGTGCCCATGGCCACCAGACGCGGGTGCTGGATGCGGTAAAGCTGATCAAATCCAAACTGCCGGAAGTTGATCTGCTGGCGGGCAATGTGGGCACACACGAGGGCGCCTGTGCTCTGGTCAAAGCGGGCGCCGATGCCGTAAAGGTGGGCATTGGTCCGGGTTCAATCTGCACCACACGCGTGGTGACCGGGGCCGGCGTGCCGCAAATTACCGCGATTGCTGAAGCTGCCCGGGCGTGCCGCGATGCCGAGGTGCCGGTGATCGCAGATGGCGGCATCAAGTATTCCGGCGACATCGCAAAGGCCATCGCCGCAGGCGCCGGCGTGGTGATGATTGGATCACTGTTTGCGGGCACCGATGAAAGCCCGGGAGAGACAATTCTCTATCAGGGCCGTTCCTTCAAGACCTACCGCGGCATGGGCTCACTGGCGGCCATGTCGGCAGGCTCGGCCGAGCGCTACTCCCAGAATGTTGATGATTTTTCCAGCGTGGCAACGGCTGAAGAGGGCGATGCCAGCAGCAACCGGCTGAACAAGCTGGTTCCGGAAGGCATTGAAGGGCGCGTTCCTTACCGAGGCACTCTGGCTGCCATGGTGTATCAGCTGGTGGGCGGGCTTCGCTCTGGAATGGGCTATTGCGGCACGCGCACCATCCCTGAACTTCAGCAGAAGGCCCGGTTCATCCGCATCAGCGGCGCCGGCCTCCGCGAAAGCCACGTGCATGACGTGATCATCACGCGTGAGGCCCCGAACTACCGGGTTGAATAGAATCCAGGACCGTGCTTTGTCAACGATAGAAGCTCCGTCTCCATGGCTGCGCCGCAATCTCTTCGCGGTGTGGCTGCCTACGCTGCTGTGGCTCCTGGTGCTGACCGGCTTCTCCACAGACACTTTCTCCGCGGAGCATACCGGGAGCATCCTGTGGAAGATCATTCATGCCCTTTACGGAGGGATGTCGGAGCAGGCTTTCGAGAAACTCCATTTCCTTGTGCGCAAGTCGGCACATTTTCTAAGCTACGGCTTCTTGAGCGCGTTGGCTTTCTTCTCCTGGCGTGCTACCTTGCCGGATCCCCGGCAATGGACGCTTCGCTGGAGCATCCTGGCGTGCCTCGTCACCCTGGGCGGCGGAAGCCTCGACGAATTCCACCAGCGCTTTGTGCCGTCGCGGACCTCGGACGTCCGCGATGTGCTGCTGGATACCGTGGGAGCGATCTGCTTCCAGATGGCGATCGCATTCTTTATCCGGCGCAAGGAGCGCCGGAACGGGCTAACTTCACAGACCTAATCCCGCTCCGTGGCCTCAATTTTCTCAAGTCGCTCGATTTTTTCCGGAGTGAAGCCGGTTCTTTTTCCCGCAAACAGCATCAACCCCGCCGCAGCGGCCAGGCCCGCCGAGAGGTACAACGGCAATGCCGGGCCAAAGTGCTTCCACAATTCTCCGGTGATCACGCTGGAGAGCAGCGTGGCAATGCTGGTGGTGAAGTAAAAGATGCCGAAAGCGCGTCCGCGCGAACCGGGTTCCACGGTTTCCACTACCATGGCGCGCAGCACGGGGCTGGTGAGCGAGTAATAGAGGCCGTACAGCGCCATGATGGCCCAGACGGCGGCCTTGCCCGGGGCGGCAGCAAAAGTGAAGTACGTTGCGGCAAAGACCAGGTAGCCGAGACCGGCAATCACCGGCTTGGAGCGCCGGTCGCTGAGCCATCCCGCCGGCCAGGAGGTCAGTGTGTAGGTCACGTTGAAGGTAAGACCAAGCAGCGGCGCCAGGGCGGAATCAATGCCAATTGACTGGGCGCGCAGGACCAGAAACATATCGCTCGAATTCCCAAGAGAAAAAATCAGCACGGCAGAGAGCATGTAATAGTAACGGAGTGACAGGCGCGCCGGCTGCCAGAGCGATGCATGCGCGCTGGGCGCACGGTCCCGCTGGGGCTCGCGTGCAAAGAAAATGGTAAAGATGGAAAGCACTCCCGGGATGGCGGCGATCCAGAACACCGTGCGCATGTTCCCCAGCCGGGCCATCACCAGCCAGGCGATGAGCGGGCCGGCGATAGCGCCCGCCGAATCCATGGACTGGAGCAGTCCGTAGGTGGCGCCTATTTTTTTCTTGTCCACGGATTCGGCGAGCATCACGTCGCGTGGAGTGCCGCGGATGCCTTTCGCGGTGCGGTCAAAAAAACGGATGATCAGGACCTGCCACCACGCGGTGGTGAGGGCAAGGACCGGCTTGACGGCGTTCGCCAGAGTGTAGCCAAAAACCACAATGGGCTTGCGCCGGGGCACCACGTCCGTCAGATAGCCGGATAGGAGCTTGCCCAGGGCGGCAACGCTTTCCGCGACACCTTCAATCAGGCCGAGCGCGGCCGGGCCGCCTCCGACTGAAGTGATGAAGGCGGGCAGAATCCAGTAGGCCATCTCACTGGCCGTGTCATTGAAAAAAGACACCGCGCCGAAGATGTAAACGTTTCGGCGAGCGTCCTTGAGAGGCGGCTGGGGCATGCCCAACGATTATTTCAGATAGAAGAACCGGCTGAGGGCGGCATGAGCCGGATTTTCAAGCCGCTTTGGCAGCCCAATCCCGGAGGACGCGCGAGGTTTTCGCAATCGAGCGCGCCAGGTCGTCCTTACGGAAGAGGGCGGCAAGGGCCGCTGCGGCGCCTGCGACGACAGCAATCGCGAGCGGACGATGCATATCCAACGCAAGCTCCCAGCTCCAGGTCCGGGCCCGCGAATCAAACGTGCCGTGGGCGCCAAAGTTCTCTGGGGCCGGCTTCCACAGATTGTCGGGGCGGCCGGGAGAAACCGGCTGCCCGGTCATCTGGGCTTCATACCCGTTCTTCGCCAGGTAATGGTCTGCAAAGTCGGGCGCCAGCATCTGGCCGATAATGGCCTCCACCGTGGGGAAACCGATCCAGACTTCGCGCCGCCGCGCGTGCGCCGCGTAATGGATGCCGCGGGCCACGACCTCAGGCTGGAAAATGGGGGGCACGGGCTGCGGGCGGCGCGGCATTCGTGATTTGGACCATTCAAATTGCGGAGTGTTGACGGCGGGAAGGTGCGCCACGGTGAGATGCACGTTGCTTTCATCGTGGATGAGTTCGCAGCGAAGGGAGTCAGTGAAGCCGACGATGGCGTGCTTGGCGGCGCAGTAGGCGGATTGCAGAGGGATGCTGCGGTAGGCCAGCGCGGAGCCGATTTGGACAATCGTCCCCCGGTCACGCGGCCGCATGCGCCGGAGCGCAGCCAGAGTCCCATGGACCACCCCGAGGTAGGTCACCTCGGTTACGCGGCGGTATTCCTCCGCCTGCATCTGAATGGCCGGCGAAAAAACGGAAACCATGGCGTTATTGATCCAGATGTCGATGGGGCCAAGCTCGCGCTCGACCTGGTCTGCCGCGGATTCCACGGCGGAGGCGTCGGCAACATCGCAGGGTATTGCGATAGCGCGGCCGCCGAGT
>DATIWA010000428.1:0-5858 GCA_035465515.1 Candidatus Limnocylindrales bacterium
GCTGCCGCAACACTTCCCCGTGACCAGCAAGTCCAAATCGCCGACGGTTTCCCGGCCCCGCCGCAGCGACCCCGCAGGGGTGACTTTATCCACTCCCGGGAGCCCTTCAAGCAGGCCAATCATCCTGCCGGCGATCTCATCAGCCACGTCAAGATGGAAACGCCCGGTGATCTGACGATAGCTCTCAATGGACTTGAGGATCTTCAGTTCGGTTTTCTCGCTGAGCCGCGGCAGGCCGCGCAGCTTGCCTTCGCTGGCGAGTTTGGCCACTCCGTCAATGTCGCAAATCTGGAAAGCGTCCCAGATCAGGGCTATGGTCTTGGGCCCGAGGCCGGAAATCTTCAGCAGCTCCAGCATGGACGGCCGGTATTTCTTGAGCATTTCCTCGTGCAGGCCGAGCCTGCCTTCGGTAAAGATCTCGCGGATATTGGCCGCCATCCCCTTGCCGATTCCGGGGATCGCCAGGAGCGCCTTCTGGTCCTGATAGATTTCGGCCAGCTGCCGGTCAAAGGCTTCAATGGCCTCCGCCGCGCGGCGATAGGACCGTATGCGAAAAGGGTCTTCAGCCGCGACCTCCATCAGATCGGCGGTCTCATAGAGGATTCCGGCTATCGCTTTATTGTCGGTCTGCACGGCGTAATTCTAAATCCAGGCGCGCCCGGAAGCACGGCAGCGCATTCCCGCTTCACCCAGTGAAGCCTTATAATCGGAGGAAGCGGTGTTGCTGAATGACCCAACAATCCAAACCGGCCCTCATTCTCCTGATCTGGATGGTCCTGGCGACTCTTACTCTGTGGCCCACTCTGATGACCAGGGCGCAAACAAAGAAGGCGCAGCCCGCCGCAACAGGCCAGGCCTCACCGTCTCCGTCTGCGCCGGCGGCAAAAACTTCCGACTCATTTGTGACTGATGGAGGGGCCGGTCCCTGCTCGGTGGATTTTACGGTGACCGATGCGCAAGGGAAGCCCGTATTCGCGGCCCTGATCAGCGTGCACTTTGCATACGGGTTCGGCGGCTTCCACAAAATTGATATGAGCGTTTACACCAGCCAGCAGGGCAAAGCGACTTTTCTGGGCATCCCGGCAAAAGTCAAGAACCCGCCCATCGAGTTCCATGCCAGCAAGGAACAACTTACAGGCGTGGCGACAATGAACCCGGCCACGGAGTGCCAGGCCAAGCACGACATTGTGATGGACGTGCCGAAGAAAAGCGGCAGCTAGTCAATTTGTACTTACCATTTTGGAACTTAGCCGCGGTTTGTGGCAACGGCGCGACCAGAGGAAAGCCGCGACACCCGCTGGCGCGCAGAATGGCGCTGCTTCAGGGCTCACGACCATACAAGCACCAAGACGTTTAAGCGGACCCGTGTCCGAGGATCAAGGACTTAACCGGTTTGTCGCCGAAAGGGGACGAGCTCAAAGAACCCGGTCGCCGGAAGAGTGACCGGGTTCCCAGACCGACGTGAGGAAGTTATGCAGGTCAAGCCGAGTGCGCTGCCTGATTTTTGACAACGTTTTCCGCCTGAGGCCCCTTCTGACCTTGAACAATTTCGAACTCAACGTCATCGCCCTCCTGAAGGCTTTTGTATCCTTCAGACTGGATGGCGCTGTAGTGGACGAACACATCGGGACCGTCTTCCCTGCCAATGAAGCCGAAGCCCTTTGCGTTATTGAACCATTTCACTTTACCTTTGATTCGAGACACGTTCCTTACTCCGAGCGTCCTGGACACGACCACCCGTGCGGTCTGGCCCGGACCGTTTTAGTTTTTCTAATTGGGTATTGCCACTGCTTAAGGAGGGACGCAGGACACCGGAGGTTACCTTCTCCCCGGCATTACGTCTGTTACCCCGCTACCTTGGCTTTTGCTAATATTCTCGCTCGGTTCGCAAGGCATGTCAAACAATTACTAGCTCGGGAACGGAAAACCGATGCTTATTTTCTGCATGTACAAACCTCTTTCTGATGCATACGCAAAAATCTGAGTGACAGGAGTGGAAGCGGGAGGCCGGTTTCACTGGCCAGATAGCTTTTCCTGAAACCAAAGCAGAGGCGCAATGGTTTTGGCGTCAATGATTTTGCCGGTAACGGCCATCCTGACCGCCTGTCGCAAAGGAAAGAAGCGGACAGCAATCCTCTCGTCGTCTTCGGGCTGTGCCTTCCCTTTTTTAAGTCCGCGGGCCAGAAAAACCTGCATATTTTCTGTCAGGAACCCCGGGCTGACGTAGAAAAAAAGGGCCTTCTGCCAGCGCTGCGCGGTATAGCCGGTCTCCTCCAGCAGTTCGCGTTTGGCCGCTGCGAGCTTGTCTTCTCCCGGCTCCAGGCTGCCTGCCGGCAGTTCCCACAGACGCATGCCGGCCGCGTGCCGATACTGCCGCTCCAGCAGGACTCGAGGCGACTTCCCAGAGTCATCCACGGCCAGGATCACGATGGATCCGGGATGCTGGACGATATCGCGACGGACGTGGACCCCATCCGGCTCCGAAACCTGCTGCGACACCACGCTGAACACGGGTCCCTGAAAGACAGTCCTGGAAGCGGCCACGCGGACTTTACCGTTGACGGATTTTTTGCGAGTTGCGGGCATGAAAACAATATAAACAACCCCATGGCCTCCCGGCGATTTGCTCCGTCTGATTTCAATTCCCCGCCCTGAAGCTGAGCGCCGCCAGGTTGAGACCGGTTCTGTTATGCTCCCGGTGCATGGGAGTTCAGGCTGCAAGGCGGGAGCGTTCGATCACTCTGGTGGGAGCGGGCAATCTGGCCCATGCCCTGGGGCCGGCGCTCAAGGCGGCGGGCTATCGCGTCGAAGTGATCGCCGGACGCGGAAATCCGGAGTCGCAGCGGCGGGCCGCCGGTCTGGCCCGGAGGTTACGTGCGAAGGCTGTCCGTGTCGAGGAGATCAGGCCGGTTTCCGAAATTATCTGGCTTCTGCACACGGATGATGCTCTGGCCGGCACGGCAGCCATGCTGGCGCGCAACCCGGGCTGGAAAGGAAAGACGGTTTTCCATTCCAGCGGCGCTCTCTCCAGCGACGTGCTGGCGCCGCTGAAGAAGGCCGGCGCACACACAGCTTCCCTGCATCCCATGATGACCTTTGTGCCCGGCACCAGGCCGGACTTCAAACAAGTTCCATTTGCGGTGGAAGGCGACCGCCAGGCAGTCGCGGTGGCCAGCGCTGTTGTGAGAAAGCTGGGGACCGAGGCGTTTGAGATCGGCAGGTCGGCAAAAGTCCTGTATCACGCGCTGGGATCTTTTTCCTCACCCATGATCGTTGCCACGCTGGTCACGGCAGAGCGTGTGGGCCGCGCCGCCGGACTCACCCAAGCGCAGACCCGCAAGGTGATGGGGCCGATTCTCCAGCAGACGTTGAAGAACTATCTGGAGCGGGGCCCCGCTGCGGCCTTCAGCGGCCCGATCAAGCGCGGCGACCTGGAGACCGTCCGCCGGCATCTGCGGAAACTCAAGGGGGTGGCGGCGGCGAGTGATGTCTATCGGGCGCTGGTGAAGTCGGCCTTGCGCGATTTGCCGTCAACCAGCAAGAAAGAACTTCTACGGCTTGTGACCACGGAGGGCACGAAGAAGAACAAAGGTTGATCCTGCTTCTCCCCGGTTCTCTTGTGCCCTTTGTGGCCATTTCCTAAGCGGCGCGCGCCGTCCGGTAAGCAACCTCAGCCGCAGCGGTGTCGCAATATTCCTGGAACCGGGTAACCTTGCCGTTCTTGATGTTGAAAGCCTCCGCGAAGTCACTTTCAAATTGTTGCCCGGTCGCCTTGATGCGGAAGGAATAATGTCCGAGAACAACGACTTTGTCGCCCTGGGCCACGAACTCCCGCGGCTCAAAGGACAGCAGCTCCTGGGTCTCGGCCAGTTTGGCATAGAAGTCCGCCACCTCCTTGCGACCACGGCGTTTGCCGCCGATGGTTATACCCTCCATATCGGGAAATATCCACTCTACAGTGTCGGACAACATATCCAGCAGCGCCGGGATGTTTCCGCTCTTGAAGTGCTGGTAACCTTGCTGTACCAGCTTTGTGTTTTCCTGTGGATCCATAATCCCCCCTTTTGAAATTCTGATGCCGGACGCGGGGTGCGGGTGGGAAGGATTGGGTCAGGCACACAAGCCCGCTTTTCATGACGGGCAACGCTGCCTGGTATCAGCGAACCATTCGGCGAGGGCTGATTGCGAAACTCGTTCTTTACCGCCCCGAAAACAAGTGCCCCAGCTTTTCCTTCTTGGTGTTGAGATATTTTTCTGCTGCCGCGTGCGGCTCGACCTCACAGGGCACGCGCTCGGTGACCTTGATCCCGGCAGATTCCAGCGCGGCGACCTTCTGCGGATTGTTGGAGAGCAGACGCACAGCCTTGAGCCCGAGCGCTTTCAGAACTTCGGCGGGAAGCTGAAATTCACGATGGTCGGCTTTGAACCCGAGCTCTTCGTTGGCTTGAACGGTATCACGGCCATGGTCCTGCAATTCGTAGGCCTGGAGCTTGGCCATGAGCCCGATGCCGCGTCCCTCCTGCTGTTCATAGACGAGTACGCCCGTGCCGGCCTGGGCAATCATTTGCAACGCCATTTCCAGTTGCTGGCGACAGTCGCAGCGCAGTGATCCGAAAACGTCACCGGTGAGGCACTGCGAATGAATGCGGACCAGCGGCGGAACGGCATGGATATCGCCCATGACCAGGGCGACTGCCTCTTCTTTGCGCCGGTCGTCGCCAAATTGGCCTTCAAAACCCATGATGCGGAATTGCCCCCACCGGGTGGGGAAATCGGCTTCAGCAAGCTTGCGGACTGTGGATTCGGAACTCACATCATCATTATAGAATGTGCAGTGATTCTGTCCCGCCCCGCGACCTGCGATGCAAGCGCATGAGCAAGGACCGTGGATGGACGAAGCCCACACCCGTACAAAAATTGAAGTGAAGATGTAAGCTGTAAAATCCGCGGGAAACGGGGATAGCATTCATGAACCAGACCGGCGCAGGCGGCGCAGCCGCACTGGATGTGCTGGCGCTTGCCGCCCATCGCGACGACGTGGAGCAGACTTGCGGCGGCACGCTGCTTAAAATGGCGCAGCGCGGCTACCGCACCGGCATCCTTGACCTGACCCAGGGAGAGATGGGGACGCGCGGCACAGCCGGCGATCGCGCGCGGGAAGCCGCTGAAGCCGCCAGACTGCTTCAAGTCAGCTTCCGCCAGGCGCTGGATGTCCCGGATGGGCGAGTGGAGAACACCTGGGAGAACCGGCTCAAGATCGCGCGGGTCCTGCGGGAACAGCGTCCGCGCGTGCTGATTCTTCCCTACTGGCAGGGCCGCCATCCCGACCACTACACCGCGTCAGTCTTGGGTTATGAAGCAGCATTCGCCGCCGGGCTGCGCAAGCTCGGCAGCACTCCGGGATCAAGATCGGGCGCGGAGGCAGAAGCGGTCGCGCAGTTGCCGCCGCATCGCCCATTCAAGATTGTTTATGCCAGCCTGTATTACGACGTGCGCCCGTCATTCGTGGTGGACATCAGCGAGCAGTTCGAGACGCGATTCCGCGCGCTTATGGCGTATAGATCGCAATACGCGGACCAGCGCGCAGGCAAGGAGTTGTTCCCGGCAGAGAATGAAATCCGCGCCCGCATGGAATCCATGGCCGGATTTTACGGATTGCTCGCCGGCGTGAAGTATGCCGAGCCCTTTGTGCAGAAGGAAGTCGGGTTGGTGGAGGACCTTGCCGCGCTGCCTGTTTCGTCCATTTGAAACAGGCAGTTCAATGTGATGGCGCGGCAAAACGCCGGCGGGCGATGAAGCTATCTTAGTTGCGGCGGAGGTTCCGGCGCATGGTGCGGCAGCGACTGCGGCATCTCCGA
>DATIWA010000429.1:0-3048 GCA_035465515.1 Candidatus Limnocylindrales bacterium
CGACCTCAGCGTGCGTTTTGCGGGAATCAGCTTCAAGAACCCGGTCATTGCCGCCGCAGGAACATTTGGTTATGGCATTGAGTTTGAGGACATCGTCACGCTGGAAAAGCTGGGCGGGTTTGTGACCAAGGGGCTCTCACGCGAACCGATGGTCGGCAATCCTCCACCGCGGCTGTTTGAAACCGCGGCGGGCATGCTGAACTCGATCGGGCTGCAGAACATCGGCGCGCCGGCGTTCATCGCGGAGAAGCTGCCGAGGCTGGCGCAAAAGAAAAACGTGGTTGTGATCGCCAACGTGTTCGGTTACAGGCGCGAAGATTACGTGGAGACCATCCATATCCTGAACCAGGCGGAAGGCATCGCAGCATATGAACTCAACGTGTCATGCCCCAACACGCACGAAGGCGGGATGGTGTTTGGCACCAACCGCACCATGCTGGAAGAGCTGGTGGCCAACTGCAAGTCGGCGGCACAGCGGCCGCTCATCGTGAAGCTTTCGCCCAACGTGACCAGCATTCCGGCCATGGCCAAGTCCGCCGAAGACGCCGGGGCTGACGCCATTTCACTGGTGAACACTTTTGTGGGTATGGCCATTGACGCGAACACGCGCAAGCCGCGCATCTCCAACGTTACCGCCGGACTGAGCGGGCCGGCGATCAAACCGATTGCCCTGCGCATGGTCTATGAAGCTGCCCACACGGTGGAAATACCGGTGATCGGCATCGGGGGCATCAGCACGGCGGAGGACGTGGTGGAATTCATGCTGGCAGGAGCGGCGGCAGTGCAGGTGGGCACAGCCAATTTCTGGGACCCCTGCGCCACGGAGAAAATCGTTGACGGCCTGCAGCGCTGGTGCGTGGAACATCGTGTGAAGCGAATCACGGACCTGATCGGGGCGCTGGAGAGCTGAACACGCCGGCGACTGTGATCCAGACGGACCAGGCTAATTACCGGACGCATGCTGGCCGCCGGCGGAAACGGTTACGCAAATCTGTTTCCGCATTCAGCGCAAAAGGATTGCGGCCAGACCGCCAACCCAATCTGGCCGCTCAATCCTCGGTTCGTTATGGCTGAGGCAGGGTGGCTGGGGCCTGGTGCTGTGATGATGAGAGAGCCCTCTTGCCGACCGAGCCAATTCCGATTTCCATGACAGTGTTTCTGGGGAAGACTATCTCCTGGCCGCGCGCGATAAAGTGCGACCACACGGAGCGGCTTGCGCCATAGGCGCCCATGCCCATGCCAAAGGCCTGGGACTTTACGGCCATTCCAAGAATCATGCCCACCAGCCGGAAGGCCACGACGCCTCCGCCGACCCCATTCTGCGACTGCGCAACCTCACGCGGGTCCTGGTCCTGATGAAACGACGTCAAAGCCATGGAGAGGGAGATTGCGGTTGAGAGGTACCTGGTTTTTGGTGAAGCCGCTTCGGCGCCGCCTTCGGAGTCCAGCGTCACATGGTCGTCCTTGCCGGTTTCAACACTTTCCAGGCTGGACACGATTCTCTGCGATACCCCGTCCGGCGGAGTGATTTCCCGGAAGGCAATGCGGAGCTGCCCGTTGTGGTGCATGTAGCGCGCCGGCCGTACCTCAAGGACCGTTCCCTTGAGATGGCTGCCTTGAGGAAGGATGAGGCGGTCGCCGTCAAACAGCGGCTGCGACAGTACGGCATCCACCTCCGTGCCGCGCTGGGTGGTCGCCGAATCGAGCGGCGTGATCAGCAGAGCGTGCAGCAGCGCGTTCGGCGGCAGTGTTGTGCCGATGGAGGCGAACTCCTCTGAAGGGACAGTTTCGCTGCCGAAGTCGAGAGGTTCCTGCAATTCGGCGGAGTAGAGCGTGCCAGCTTCAATGTACTGCGGGCGAATCGGCAGTTGCTTCATCGCATAATGCTCCAGGCGGTGCAGCCTGCCCGGCTGCTTAATCTGGTTCATCGCCATTTGCCATTGCTGGCGGGCCTGCTGCCTGGCCTCATCTACTTTGCTGGATGCTGCGCTCATGGCAGCGTTCTTCTTCTTGCCTCTGTCTTTGGTGCTGATGAGCTGCATTACCTGCCCCGAGCCGGGAGCAACTCTGGAATGGAAGGGAATATGCCTGCCATCGGCCATCACGAGCTCGTTGAACTCGACCTCAACCTTGCGGGCAGGCGTGAAGTCTGCGTTCAGGATGGCAAATACGCGCTTCTGCCGGGCAAGCGATTCGATGGCGGCAACGTGCCCATTGACCTCCGTTCCTACCGGAAGCACCAGATGGTCGAAGGAGTATACGGGTTGCGCCAGATGGCCGTGGATCGGCTGGCCCACTTTCCTGACCCGTACTTCCTGATCAAGCGCGATTTGAAGAGGCGTGTCAGTGGGTACCGTCAAATTGACGGTCTGAGGAGGCGGGGGCACTTCGAAAAGTCCCACCGGCAAAGGAGGCGTGGAAGGGTCCGTCGCAGGAGGCCTGACGGAAAGAGTTGGGCGTGAAGCAAACTCCTGGCCTGCCGCCACGGCGGTAAACGCCGCCAGAAAAACGAAGAAGACGAAACGCTTTGACAACATGAGCTTTTCTCCTGGTACCTCGCCTTGGGTCCTTCAACTGCGAAAACCCGGGCATGGAAGAACGAAAAGCCCTGTAGCTACACGTTGAGCTGCTACTGATCTTCGGCGTGAAGTTCTGCGAGAGCGCCGCGCCGACCCGGCTTGCTGAGGAAACAACCGACGCGACCCCGACTATACTCTTATAAAACTAAGATTTCAACCTTCCCCAGGCAGGATTTAAACCTTACTCAAAGAATATTTTCCAAGCTGGCGATCCGGCGGAGCTCACGAAAGACGCTGCGCACCGCGACGGAAGTTGAAATCAACGATTGGGCGAAAGCCGGCGCCGTCCCCTGATCTACGAGGAACGGCACCGGATATGTGGAATTTCAGTGAGTCCCGCCCTGGGGCGCGGATGACGCTGGAGTGGCTGCGGTTGAGACACGGACGGGAACCGGGTGCTGAAGAACGCCGGAATCCACGGTCTGGCCGGTGCGCGTTATCGTCTTGAAATAAAGCTGGCCGCCTACGA
>DATIWA010000430.1:0-4568 GCA_035465515.1 Candidatus Limnocylindrales bacterium
TTTGCCAGCCTGGCATGGACCTGCTCCAGGCTTGCCGCCATTTCCACGCGAGGGCCCTTCATCCGCAGCATAAGCGCGCGGAGGTGCTGCACCGTGGCGTCACCGTCAACAAGCAGAATTCTGGCTTTACCGTGGGCTGGAGACATGAAGGACAACACCTCTCTGGAACGAATTTCTGAGCTGCCGGAGATTTCAGAGCTTCTCCAAAGGGTAATATCGCGGCGGGGCGCGGTCTATGGCCCGAGTTTCGTAACCCGCGCAGGCGGCGCTCAGGGAAACATCACTTCAGGTAGGCGTCAAACCATGCGGCCGCGCGCTCAATGACATCGCGCTGGTGTTTGGGATTGGCGAAAGAATGCCCCTCGTGTTCGTACACCACCAGTTCGGTTTTTACTCCCAGCGTCTTCAGCGCGTGCCAGAATTCAAAAGACTGCGGCGTGGGACACTCTCCGTCACTGTCGCCCACCAGAACCAGCGCCGGCGTTTTCGCCTGTTTGATGAAGGTAATGGGAGAGCTTCTGGCATAGACCTGGGGATCGTCATAGACAGAGGCGCCGAAGAACGGAATCATCCACTGGTCAATCTGGTTTTGGCCATAATAGCTCTGAAAATTGGCGATTCCGGCGCCGGCCACTGCGGCGGCAAAGCGGTCCGTCTGGGTGACCGCCCACATGGTCATATAGCCGCCATAACTCCAGCCGGTTATGCCGAGGCGTTGCGGATCGACCGGAACCTCTTTCAAGACGTGGTCAACGCCGGCCATGATGTCGCGAAAATCGCCGTATCCAAAGTCTTTCACGTTGGCCCGGGTAAAGGTTTCGCCCTGCCCGAAGCTGCCGCGGAAATTGGGAAAGAAAACGAAATAGCCGGCGGCGGACAGCGCGACGCTGAAACTGTGCGGGCCGGGCCAGGTGGAATGCACCATGGCGCCCGGGCCGCCGTGGACGCTGACCACCATGGGATATTTTTTGGCCGGATCAAAATTCCGGGGATACAGAAGCCAGCCTTGAAGATTGAACCCGTCATTGGACCAGTGGATGCTTTTGGCCTCGCCCCATGCGGGCGTGAGCGAGGCGTTACGCGAGGTGATCTGCTTCCATTGACCAAGCTGGCCTGCCCACACTTCCGGCGGCCGGCCCAGCGATGCGCGGACCACCGCGGAAGTCTTGCCGTCCGAGGCCAGGGACACAGCAGTGCCCCAGCCGTCCGCCGTCAGCTGCTCCGGACCGTGCCACAGGGTCTCAATCTTTCCGCCGGCAACATCCACGGCGGCGATCCCGCTCTCGCCATCAACTTCTTCGCCGAAGAGGATGCTGCGCCCGTCATGCATCCAGGCCAGCGAACTGGCGGATGCCTTCATGTCCGGGGTGATGTTGCGGGCCTCGCCGCCGGCGGCGGGAACCACGAAGATATCGCCGCCCACGGAGGGCTCGTCGCTCATGAGGCCGGAGATAAACGCGACCGACCTGCCATCCGGCGACCAGACAGGCTTGGCGACCTGAAGCGTGGGCTTGTAGATGGATTTCATCGCGCCGCCGCCTGCTTCCAGCGTGTAAATCTGCGCGACGTACCAGTTGTCATCGCCGTTGCCGCGCGCCGCCGTGGTGACGAACCGCTTCCCGTCCGGCGACCAGTCATATTCGTAAACGTACATGTCCGGGGGCGAGATCTGCTGCAGTTTGCCGGTGCTGAAGTTCACCACCGCCAGCCTCTGCTCGACAACGGCGTCCTGAATCAAGCCGGTGCGCGGCGTCTCCGCCACCAGCGGGCCAGCCGAGCGGGCGGCATTTTCGGTAAAAAGCACGGCCAGGCGTGTGCCGTCCGGAGACCAGCCCGGCGACGCCAGAAAGCCCTTTACGCGGGTGATCTTTTTTGCCGGACCGCCGGCGGAGCCGGAAACGTAGATTTGCGGCTGGCCCGCTTTGGCGGCATCTGACAGGAACGCGATCCGCTTGCTGTCAGGCGACCAGGCAACAGAGTCCTCGGAATGAAACGTGGAGGCTGGTCCGGCGGTGATGCGACGCGGCCTGCCGTTACCGTTTACCGCCGAAACATAGATGGCGCTCTTCCCTGCCCCTGCGCTTTCCACCCACGCCACCATTTTTCCGTCGGGGGATATCGCCGCCTGAAAAAAGCTTTTACCGGAAAACAGGGTGCGGATGGCGTCATCCAGACCGGGCTTTACGGCAGGGGCCTGAGCAGTCTGCGGCCGGGACGCGGCTGCGGCGGTCTGGGCAAAGGCAGGGCTTGCCAGCAGAATGCAAAGGACACTGGTAAGGGCTGAGCGGGCGAACAGCTTGCGCATGGGGCCTCCAGGCTTTTGGAAAGCCCATACTACAGGCCGCATGGAGGCAGCGGCAAGGCAGGGAAAATGTCCATTATGGTATTCTCAGCGACACATGCGGATAATTTACGTTTCTTTGATCAGTGCGGCGCTGATCTGCTGCACGGCCGCACAGCAGGCGACGCAGCCGCGCGCGCAGCAGCCTGCCGGCGACGACTCCACGCAGCAGGCCGAACGCACCGCGCAGGCGACCATAAACTGGGACAAGTCAAGCACCCCGGGGACCCACGTGACGGTGGAGATGATCCGCAGGGGCGAGGTGAATGGCCGGGTGGCAATGGATTTTCGCGTGAAGGTTGACGGCGCTCCACACGATCAGCGCTACAACCTTGTGGTCTGGCCGATCACCGACGCCAATCCCACACCCATGATGGATGGCCTGGCCATCCGGCAGGACGGCATTGTGTACTGCCCCGCGGACTCAACCGGGAGCTGCGCCGAGCGAATCAAGGGCAATGAATTGCACCTGACCTACATGCCCGAACTGGGAGAAATCTACCGCCAGGCGATGATCTCAGCCGACCAGAAATCCAGGATTTTCTTCTCTTTTGTGCCTACACCGATCGTGGAAAGCGAAAAAAACTGCAGCCTGGAGGCGGTGCGCCTGGGACCGGCTTTTGAGCTGGCCATCATACGGGGCAGGGGATTTGCTCCGGGAGAAGAGCTTGCCTTCCACACGCAGTCGTACCAGGAGGTTCACAACGCTCAGGTAAAGGCTGATGCCCAGGGACAATTCCAGGCCTCAGTCACGCCGTTCGTGAAAGGGCACACCACCGGCACGCTGGAGGTCTCCGTTAAAGGCAGGACCTGCTCTCCAAAGATTTCCTTCAACTGGGGATTGTAATCAGAGGCAATCGCAGGCTGAGATGCGATTGCCTCTACAAGAGCGCCCTGATCAATGGTGGGCCATGCCTTCCAGGTCCTGCGCCGCCGCGTTGACCGCCGCCGCGTAGTCTTGCAGCGCTTTGGCGACCAGCGCGATTTCCTTCTCGGCTTCCTGATAGCGCTTCTCTTCAATGGCCTCGCGCACGCCGGGGAGGGTCTTTGCGCCGTAGCCGGTGTAGTAACCGGGGGCATAGATCAGGTTCTGATACCACGGGCGCCGCGGCAGGCCTTCCGGGCTTGAGAGCTCACGCTCGGATTGAATCAACTTCCGGTTCAGCGACTGCAAGCGGGCAGAGTCAGCGGACCCGGACGGCAAAGCCTTGACGGCTTTGGCGTAACGCTCCGCGCCGCGGTCCAGGGCGGCTTCGGCATTGTCGAGAGGAGCGAAGTTGATGAACGGAGGCACTTCTTCCCGGGGCGGAGCGACCCTGGGACGGCGCGGGTCAGACGCTGCATTGAAGGCGCCCTCGTCAAGATTCTGGTTGCGGTCGCGCGCCTCCTCCTGCCGGTCCTTCAGCAGTTTCTTCAGCTCATCACTGTACTTGTGGACGGTATCCGCGAAGTCGCTGAAGTCATAGGGCAGCACGTCGGCGTCGGCAAAGCGAAGCACCATGGTCCCGACGGTCTGGGAAAGCGCGCGGCCATAGACGAAATCGGTATCTGAGAAATGAGTGAACCAGTAGAAGTCGTCATAGATGGAGTGATAGATTCCGCCGTCATCCTCTCCGCCGTAAGCCACGTTCACTGACGCTATGCCGAGGTGGTCAATAAAGGCCGTATAGTCGCTGCCTGAGCCAAGCGCCGCGATACGCAGGTCAGAGCGGCTGCTGGCTTCCTTCCTCTCCTCCGGTTTGCCTTCCACCATGCGGAGGGCCTGGAGACGCTTCCACACGGAGATGTTCTTCTCGGGATCGGTTATGTCGCGGGCCACGCCGTTTACAAACTTTTCCAGCGAGTGCGATCCCTCGACGCCCAGAAACCCACGGCCATTGCCGTCCGTGTTGATATAGATGGCAGCGTGCTGCCGGAGTTCGTCGGCGTGAATTTCCGCCCACTCCGTGGAGCCCAGCAGCATGGGCTCTTCACCGTCCCATGCGCAATAGATGATGGTGCGTTTGGGCTTCCATCCCTGCTTCAACAGCTCGCCCAAAGCGCGGGCTTCCTCCAGCAGGGCAATCTGTCCGGAGATGGGGTCTTCCGCGCCGTTGACCCAGGCATCATGATGATTGCCGCGAACAATCCACTGGTCAGGCGACTGGCTCCCGGGAATCTTGAACACGACGTCGTAAGCGGGCCTGGTGTCCCAGTTGAACCGGACTTTCAGGTGGACCTGGGCCGG
>DATIWA010000431.1:0-3343 GCA_035465515.1 Candidatus Limnocylindrales bacterium
TCCCTGGAAAACCCGCGCAGGCACCAAAGCAGCGTTGGTACCGCCGTTACGGCGAGAACCGAAGCTAGAAATTCAATTAGCATGAGCTGAAGCGCAGGCCCGGAAATGGCGGACGTTCTTAGTTCATCTCACTGGACGTAAGGATTGAATCGTGAAACCGTAAATTGTTCGTAAAGGCAGTACGGGCAGAAAAAACAGGGCAAAAAGCAAAGCACTGCGACATGAGACCGCAGGGGCGCAAAATGGGCTATAGGGGCTCGCCGCCTGGCTGGAAGCGGTATCCCACCCAGGGATCGGTCACAATGTATTTGGGCGTTTCTCCCGGCTCGATCTTCTTGCGCAGCTGGTTGATAAACACACGCAGGTATTCCGGCTGCTGCACGCTTTCGCCGCCCCAAACGGCGTTGAGCAGCACACGATGCGTAAGGACTTTGTACGGATGGCGCGCCATGAAAGTCAGAAGATCAAACTCCTTCGGCGTCAGATGGACCTCTTTCCCGCGCACCTTCACCAGCCGATACTCGGGATCAATCTGAAAATCGCCCTCCTGAATTGCGGGAGCAACGGCTTCTTCAGCGACCGTAACCCGGCGCAGGTTGGCCCTTACCCGCGCCAGGAGTTCATTCATGCTGAACGGCTTGGTAACGTAATCATCGGCCCCGGCATCCAGCGCCTCAATCTTGTTCCTCTCTTCCCCGCGCACGGAGAGCACGATAATCGGCACCTGCGAACGCTCCCGTACGGCGCGGCAGAGTTCAACTCCGTTCATTTTCGGCATGGAAAGGTCGGTAATAATCAAATCCGGCAGCCAGTCACCCGCCGCATCAAATCCGCTTTCCCCGTCGGCGGCTGTCTTCACTTCATAGCCCTGGGACTGCAGTGACGTCTTCAGCACGCGGGCAATCTGCGTCTCATCATCCACCACAAGAATGCGGCTGCGCTCGGGCATTTATCGCGGCTCCTGCGTCACAATGTGGACGTCCACGCTGGGTGCATTGGCGAGAAACCGGTTGATGACCATCAGGTAAAGATATTTCCTCCAGCCCTGCACCGCTGATCTGCCGAAGATCACCTGCGTGATTTTGTGCTCCCGCACAAATTGCGCCACCGTGGTGGCGACAATCGCCCCCTTGATCTGGACCACTCTGGCGCCAAGGTTCTCAGCAAAGCGTATGTTCGCCGCCAGGGACCGGTTGCGTTCCTCGGTCCGGCCCTCGCCGCCTCGTTCCACGTGGACCACATAAAACTCGGCATCCAGGCCTTGCGCCAGCCGCGCCCCCCTTGCAATCAACTGCTGTGAAGCGGGATTCGAACTGATGCAGACAGCCACCCGCTCGCTCACGCCCCAGTTCTGGTCGATGCGCTTGCGCTGCAGGTAGGATTCCAGGCTGCGGTCTACCGAGTGCGTCACATGCCGCAGCGCCAGTTCGCGCAATGCGAGCAGGTTTCCGGGACGGAAAAAATTTCTCAACGCCTTGTCGGCCCGGTCCAGCGGATAGATATCGCCACGCCTCATGCGCGTTTGCAGCGCTTCCGGCGTCAGGTCAGCCAGCACCACTTCATTCGCCCGCTCCAGCACCCAGTCCGGCACTGTTTCACGCACCTGGATCCCGGTAATTCCCTGTACCGTCGGCGTCACGCTTTCCAGGTGCTGGATGTTCATGGTGGAAAGCACATCGATTTTGGCTTCCAGTATCTCCAGCACGTCTTCCCAGCGTTTCTTGTGTCTGCTGCCTTCAATGTTGGTGTGCGCCAGCTCATCCACCAGAACAACCTGCGGCCTGCGGGAGATGATGGCATCCACGTCCATCTCCTGGAATACAACGCCCTTGTACTCCAGGGACCGGCGGGGCACCACTTCCAGTAGCGACAGCAACTCCGCCACTCCGGCCCGACCGTGCGTTTCCACCACGCCGATCACCACATCTTCACCGCGCTTCTTTCTGCGGATGGCCTCGCTCAGCATGTTGTAGGTCTTTCCCACGCCGGGCGCGTAGCCGAGAAACAGCTTGAAGATGCCCGCCTTCTTCTCCGGCGAGGCCTGCTCCAGCCACTGTTCGGGCGTTCTCGGCATTTTTAGTCCTCGTTGCCGGTTTCTCCGGCGCCTGCGCTGCTGCGACAAGTCGGATACAATCAGCCGCGTGAGGATGTCTCCACGAGCCGCATTTCGCGCGCTGGCCTGCTCCTGCCTGCTGGCACTGATCGTCTTTGTATACGCGAAAGTACTGCGCGTCAATCCCACCACGGTGGCGCTGACCCTGCTCCTCGCCATCCTGGGCATCTCCGCCGCGTGGGGTTTGCGCTATGCGATACCCATGTCTTTCGCGGCCGCGGTCTGCTTCAATTTCTTCTTTCTGCCTCCGCTGGGGACCCTCACCATCGCCGACATCCAGAACTGGATTGCCCTGTTTGCATTTCTATTCACCTCGGTCATCGCCAGCAACCTCTCCGAACGCGCCCGCCGCCAGACACGGGAGGCCGATCGCCGCCGCCGGGAAGTTGAGCAACTCTATACGCTGAGCGAGCGCCTGCTCATTGCGGACAACATTCTGGAGTTGCTCAAATCCATCCCGCAGGATGTGCAGGAGACATTCGGCGCCAGGCACGCCGCCGTGTACATCGCCATGCGGGACCAGATCTACCGCTCCGGTCCCGAGCGAGACGAAATCTTCGGGGACGCCCTGCGCAACTCCGCTTCGCGCGGCGAGGTTCTGATCCAGCGCCCTCAGCAACTGGCCATAGCGCCCTTGCGCATGGGAGCCAGGACGGTTGGCGCCTTCGGTATTTCCGGTGAAATTCCCTCGCCGGAGACGCTCGAAGCCATCGGGAGCCTGATCGCCACGGCGGTTGAGCGCGCCCGCGCCGTCGAAGACCTGGCGCGAACCGAAGCATCGCGTGAAAGTGAGCGTTTGCGTTCAGCGCTGCTCGACTCCATCACCCACGAGTTTCGCTCGCCATTGACGGCTATCAAAGCCTCAATCACCAGTCTGCGCTCCAACGGCAGCTTCTCGCCTGAAGACCGGCGCGAACTGCTGGAGGTGATTGACGAGGAGAGTGACCGCCTGAACCGGCTTGTGGGCGAGGCCGTGGTAATGGCGCAGCTCGACGCGAAGGAAGTGAAGCTTGACCTGCAGCCGCATCAGATCAACGAGGCTATTGAGCAGGCGATGGCCGACTCCAGGCACGTGCTGGCTGACCACCCGGTCCACATGCGCCTGCCCGAGCGTCTGCCGCCCGCCCTGATGGACCTGGCGTGGATTACGAAGGTCCTTCAGCACCTGCTGGAGAATGCGGCTAAATATTCCCACTCTGGCTCGCCGATTTTCGTCAGCAGCGAAGTAAG
>DATIWA010000432.1:0-5009 GCA_035465515.1 Candidatus Limnocylindrales bacterium
CTGCACGGCCTGCTGGGCATAAGCGCCCGCCATGGCGGGGACGGAATCGTGGGTGGAGTTGGAGGTCATGCGCTCAGGTGCAGGTCCGGTCAGCGGGCAGTCCTCATCTTAGCAGCCGGCCGCGAGGCCGGAGGTGAAGTAACGGCTGACTTCATCGTTGGCCGCGCGGTTACCGCTTGCCGACCGGCGACTTGCCATGAGCCGCCGTGGCCGCCTGTTTCTGCTCTTGCGTCGGCGCGGGCGGTTCGGCCGCCAGGGTCTTTAGCCCCAGCTCGCGGCGGAGTTCGTGTTCCAGCTTGGCGGTCAGGTCCTTGTTTTCTCTCAGGAACTGTTTGGCGTTTTCCCGTCCCTGGCCGATTCGCTCGCCTTTGTAGCTGAACCAGGCGCCGGATTTTTCCACCATGTTCCTCTCCACGCCAAGGTCCAGCAGGTCGCCTTCGCGGGAAATGCCTTCGCCATACATGATGTCGAACTCGGCTTCGCGGAAGGGAGCGGCGGTCTTGTTTTTTACCACCTTTACTTTAGTGCGCGACCCTACGACCACGTCGCCATCTTTGATTGCGGCGATGCGGCGTATATCCACACGAACGGATGAATAAAATTTCAGGGCGCGCCCGCCGGTGGTGGTCTCCGGGTTCCCGAACATTACGCCGATCTTCTCGCGGATCTGGTTGATGAATACCAGGCAAGTGCGCGAGTTGGAGACGATGCCGGTGAGTTTGCGCAGCGCCTGCGACATCAGCCGCGCCTGGAGACCCATATGGCTGTCTCCCATCTCGCCTTCCAGTTCCGCCTTGGGAACCAGAGCTGCGACCGAGTCAATCACCAGCACGTCAATAGCGTTGGAGCGGACCAGGGCCTCGGCAATCTCCAGGGCCTGCTCGCCGAAGTCCGGCTGCGAGACCAGAAGGTTGTCCACGTCCACGCCCAGTTTTTTTGCATAGATGGGGTCAAGCGCGTGTTCGGCGTCCACGAAAGCCGCCATCCCTCCCAGTTTTTGGGCCTCGGCCACAACCTGCAGCGCGACTGTCGTCTTGCCGCTCGATTCCGGGCCGAAAATCTCAACCACCCGGCCGCGGGGGAAGCCGCCCACGCCCAGCGCAGCGTCAAAGGAAATGGATCCGGTGGAGATCACGGAGATGGGAACAATGGCTTCCTTGGTGCCCAACCGCATGATGGAGCCCTTGCCAAACTGCTTTTCTATCTGGGACAGCGCTAAATCGATTGCTTTGGTCTTTTCTGCGGACTGTTCAGCCATTTTCTCTCCGGGCTGCCATGGGATCTGTTTCCTGGGTGCAGCGTGATTATAAACATACAGTTTAGGCGAATAAAAGGGGAATGTAAATACCTGGCGCAAAAAAAATCCCGGGCGGTCGCCCGGGAGGAGCCAATGGGGAGAAATCTACCAGTACTTAAGGCTGATATTGTCGACCCAGGTGGTATATCCCTTGATCGCGGACCGGGTGTCCATCTGGAACGCCACGTTCAATTCCTTTGTGGACGAGGACTTGGCCGGATAGGTCCGGTTGACGTAGTGCTTTACCCCGTCGTAGGTGAAGGCCACGAACGTCAGCGTGGTGGCGGTGCGCTTGAATTCCCAGGTCAGGTGGTGCCACTTGTAGGCGGTCGGCATGGAGCACGGGATTCCGGTGGAAATCCAGTTGCCGGCGGCGTTGCCCCATACGTCCCAATGACCGGCGGCGACGTTGCACTGCGTTCCGAACACCCAGCGGCGGCTGCCGTTGGCCTGGTTGGCGTCAAATTCCAGCGCCTGGGAGTACTGCGGCGTCTTGATATAAAAATAAAGGTCATAAACCAGGTTGGTGGCGGTGTTTACCGCGCCAAGCTGTTTCCACCATAACGCGTCAGAATACGGTTTGGTGGGGGCAATGGAAAACTGTGCTGCGCTGCCGGACAGTGAAGGGCTGCTGATGAACTGCTTCATGCTGATCGTAGAGGTCGGACCGGATCCACCGGCGCCGGCGCACGCTGTGCAGTTCTGCCATCCTGACATCTTCTGGATTCCGGACTTCACGGTTTGCGCCGAAGCGGAGGCGCTCAGCGCAATCATTGAGGCCAGGAATGCAATCGCCAGCCAGTTTTTCTTCGGGTTTCTCAGCATCTACTCTCTCTCCAAATGGGGCTTGATCTCAGTGTTTGTATTTTTCGTTCCCGGCGCTGCTTCCTGGCCGGCATGTTGGAGACTAGCGACCCATCTACTCTGTCTCAATCGAAATCAGCCACCTAGGGCAAATCACCAGCCCATATAGAAAGAACTCTTAGGGTTCGAGTTAGGGATAGCGGGTCAAAAATCAATCGTCGGTGCTAAGAACGATTCGGAATCCTGAGTAGAAGCTAAGGTGGCCTGTGAGAACTCGACCTGCAAATTGCCTTTTGCGCCGGCACGCGCCCTGAACTTTTCTCGGGGACCGGCTCCGCGACAAAGAAAAAAGCTCCCGGAGTTTTTCTTGCGGGGGAAACTCCGGGAGCAGGCCGATTGCGGCTAGGAGAAAAAGAATGACGTGAGCTACCAATACTTCAGGCTGACCTGGTCAATCCATGTATCGTAGGTATGCATATACTTGTCGCCATCCATTTGAAAGGCAACGTTGACTTCCTTCGTGCTTGAGCTGCGCGCATTGTACGCGCGGTTCACGAAATGCTTCACGCCGTCCAGCGTCAGCGAGACGTAATGGACTTGCGTGCTGTCGCGGTAGAGCTCCCAGGTGAGGTGGTGCCAGGTGTAAGCCGAAGGCGCCCCGCAGTAGATCCCGGTGGAGCGCCAGGCGTGCCCTGCCGGATCATAAACGTCCCAGACGTGTCCATCCTTTATATTGCATTGCGTCCCGAAGATGAATTTATGGACGCCATTGGACTGGTTCACGTCAAACTCCAGGGCCTGCGCGTACGAGGGGGACCTGAGATAAAAATAGATGTTGTAAATGAAGTGGGTGGAGCTGTTGCTCGGACCGAGCTGTTTCCACCAGATGGCGTTGGAATAAGGCGTTGATCCGGAAATATGCTGGCGGGAAGAGGCGCCGCTGAGCGAAGGAGAGGTCTGAAATTGGGTCATGGAGAACGTTGCAACCGGACCCGAGCCCCCGGCGCCTGCGCACGCCGAGCAGCTTTGCCACCCGGTCATTTTCTGGATATTTGATTTGAGGGTTTGCGCCGCAACCGAAGCTGTGAACGCTGTCACGGCCAGAAAGAACGCGGCTAAAAAGATCGAACCGGTTGTTGCATGTCGAACCATGTCTTTCCTCTCCACGGCAATGAACTAGGCGCCAGCAGGGTGCAACCGGAGGAGACTACTGACCGATGTACTCTGTTTCAAACCTATTCAACCGTTGGGAGAAAAAACCAGAGCAGCAGTGTTAGGCGGGTACTAAGAATATACTTAGCTCCAAAGAGCGACGGCGCACATCCTCCTGGCTTGCAGATGCTCGCAGAGCAAAAACTGTCTTCGGGAAGTTTTTGAATGGAAGGCTGCCGGCTGCACGAAGCGAATCAGCCCGACTTTACAGGTTCTGAGTCGTGATTCCCGGGCTTCCGTTCGCAACCCGAGCACTCGGACGACCGACCTACGAAAAGCACGTCGCGGGTGAGGCGGGAGTTCCGCTTTGGGCCATTGTGGCTCTGGTCTTTGCCGGGTGCACTTAGCACCAGCCAGAGGACCGCGTATCGGCGGCTGCCCGCCGAAAAAAGCTCCCGGAGCTTCTGGGCCCCGGGAGCATGCCGTCTAGGCGAAGGAGCGGCTTGGCCTGCTTACCAGTACTTCAGCGTTATCTTGTCCAGCCATGTGTCATAGGCGTGGTGGTAGCGATCGGCATCCATCTGGAACGCCACATTAATTTCCTTGGCGCTGGAAGAGCGGGCGTAATAGGAGCGGTTGATGTAATGCTTCGCGCCATCGATGGTCACGGCGACGTAATGCACTTTGTACGAGTCGCGGTACACCTCCCAGACCAGGTGATGCCACCTGTAGGCCGAAGGCGCGCCGCAGTGAATGCTGGTGTGGCGCCACGCGTGGCCGGCCGGGTCATAGACGTCCCACACCGAGCCGCCCTTGATGTTGCATTGGGTGCCAAAGATGAATTTCTTGTGCCCGTTGGACTGGTTCACGTCAAACTCCAGCGCCTGGGCATAGCTCGGGGTCTTCAGATAAAAGTCCAGATCGTAAACGAAATGGCTTTTGGCGTTATTGGCGCCTAACTGTTTCCACCAGAGCGCGGCCGCGTAGGCGGTGGTCGCTCCAAGATGGGCTTTGGCTGAGGTTCCGCTGAGCACAGGGGTCTTTATTCCCTGCTGGAGATAGTGGTAAGCCGTGGCGCCCGAGCCGCCGGCGCCGGCGCATACTGAGCAGCTTGTCCAGCCGCTCATTTGCTCGATGCTTGATTTGATCGTTTGTGCTTGGGAAGAACCAACCAGCGTGGCTCCGCAAAAAAGGGCGGCCACGAAAATTGACCAGGGGATGCGAACGATTTGAGACATTTGAACTTTACTCCAGAGAAGTTTTTCTGCCTTTTGTTGACCGCCCGGGGAAACCGGGCGAAGGTGGAGGCTATCGATGCATCAACTTTCATTCAAATGCTTTTCGACGTTCCGGGAAAAAAGTAAATTCCGGGTAGTAGTCAGGGATTAATGCCGCTTCTTAGCACGCCGGTTCGCTGGCGGTGATGGTTCCGACGGCAGCGCGCCCGTTCCGCCGACCGGACAGCGCACGCCTTGCGGCGGAGAAAGCGGCGTCAAGGCCTGGCTGCGGAAGCAAAGCCAGGCACGAATCATGCGGCTCACAAAAACAGATCACTTCTCCTTCGCGTCACCGAAAGAAAATGGCAAGGGAGTCATGGGACTTCCTTGCCAAATGAATAGGGAAGGAATTTGGGCTGGCGGAAGATTCTAAGATCCCGCAGCCAGAGATATGGGCCTTAGTAGAAGCCTTAGTCCTACCAGTATGTGAGCGAAATCTTGTCCACCCACGTGGAATAGTCGTGCATCTGGGAATCGCC
>DATIWA010000433.1:0-5284 GCA_035465515.1 Candidatus Limnocylindrales bacterium
ACGAGAGTCACCATTCTCCTTCCCGCCATCCCCGGGGCACAGCCGACCCCCGGCGACGGCGCGCCCTGCGAAGTTCAAACCGGAGCAGGCAACATACTGCTGGTGGAAGATGAAGTTGAGTTGCGCAATGCCAATGCCGAATTCCTCTCTTCCATCGGCTACTCCGTGATCTGTGCCGGCAGCGGGACCGAAGCGCTGGAGATGGTGCGCGAAGCCGGACCAATCGACCTGGTGATCAGTGACGTGGTCATGCCGAAGATGAATGGGCGCGAATTCGCCGACCATCTGCTGCAAGTGCGTCCTGATACCAAGCTGCTGTTTGTCTCCGGTTATGCCGACGATGTTGTCCTCCAGACAGGTGTTTCCATCAATGGCCGGCCATTTCTACAGAAGCCATATTCGCTCAAGCAACTCGGCAACGTTGTGCATGAATTGCTCGCCGTAAACAACGGGCAGCAGCATTAGGCCGCCTGTTGATCGCGGCCTTTACGCGCTTTTTTCCACCAGCTCGGCGGTTTCCACGGCCTGTGGTTTGAATTTCATCGGCAGCAGGCTGCGCACTTCGATGTACAGGACCGGGATAATAAACAGGTTTAGGAACGTCGAAACAATCATTCCTCCAAACACCGTTGTGCCCACGGAGTGTCTTCCCGCCGATCCGGCGCCGCTGGCGAACACCAGAGGCAGCACACCCAGGATGAATGCGATTGACGTCATGAGAATGGGACGCAGCCGGAGACGGGCCGCTTCAATCGCCGACTCCACCAGGCCCATGCCGCGATGCTGCAGCTGCTCGGCAAACTCCACGATCAGAATTGCGTTCTTGCTGGCCAGTCCGATCAACATGACAAGACCGATCTGGCAGTAAACGTCATTTTGCAGGCCACGCGCCGCCTGCGCTCCCAGGGCGCCCAGCATGGCCATGGGGACGGCGAGCAGAATGATGAATGGCAGGACAAAACTTTCATATTGCGCGGAGAGCGTCAGGTACACCACCAGCAGCCCCAGCCCGAACAGCATCAATGACTGTCCACCCGCCTGTAGTTCTTCAAGCGAGATCCCGGTCCATTCGTAGGCATAGCCTGCCGGCAGGCTCTTGGCCACCTCTTCCATGGCCTTGATGGCCTGGCCGGAACTGTATCCGGGAGCCGCGCTGCCCGAAATCTCCACGCTGCGGAAGAGGTTGTAATGACTGATGTTGCTGGCGTTCGTCCCTTCCTTCACCGTCACCAGATTGTCCAGCGAGATCATCCGCCCGTCGTCCGAGCGCACGTAAAACTGGCGCAAATCGCGCGGCTTTGAGCGGAATTGCTCGTCCGCCTGCACCATCACGCGATAGGAACGGTTGTTGAAATCAAAATCATTGACGTACTCCGATCCCATATAGATCTGCAAGGCGGAGGTGATCTGCGAAAACGGCACTTTCAGGCTTTTGGCTTTTTCGCGGTCAATTTCCACCACGTATTGGGGATCACGTGCCGTGAAGCTGCTGAAAAGACCGGTAAGTTCCGGGCGCTGGCTGGCCTTGGCCATAAACTGGCGGAACGTGCTTTCCAGTTCGTCCAGGGAGCCGCCGCCTCGCTGTTGCAGTTCAAAAGTAAACCCGCCAAAATTTCCCAGCCCTTGAATCGCCGGGGGCGCGAAAGGAAGCACCAGGGCCTCGGGAATTCCCATAAGCGGCCCGCGGAGCCCGTTCACGATGTCTGCCGCGCTGTGGCCTGCGCCTTTGCGCTTGCTGATCTCCCTGAGACTGGCGAAGATGATGCCCTGGTTCGGCGCGCTGCCCGCCAAGCTGAATCCCGGCACGGAGAACATGCCTTCGATATCCTCGTTCTGTTTCAGGATGGCGGCCGCCTTGTCCAGCACCCGGGTTGTGTATTGCAGTGATGCGCCCGGCGGCGACTGCACGATCACAAAGAAGTAGCCCTGGTCTTCCTCGGGGACGAAGCTGGAAGGGACCCTGCGGTACACATAAAAGGTGGCCGCCAGGCCGAGGAAGAATACGGCGATCACCGCAAGTTTCCAGCGCGAGAGCTGCCGCAGGATCCCTTCGTACCTTGAAGTTCCGCGGCGGATCGTCTCGTTGATGCCGCTGAAGAAACGGTTCTTGGGGCGTTCACTGTGGCGCAGCAGCAGCGCGGAAAGCGCGGGTGAAAGCGTGAGCGCGTTGAACGCGGAAATCGCAATGGAAAATGCGATGGTCAGCGCAAACTGCTGATACAGACGGCCCGTGGTGCCGGGGAACAGTGACACCGGAACAAATACCGCGATCAACACCAGAGACGTGGCCACCACGGCGCCCGTGACCTCGCGCATGCCGATCTGCGTGGCCCGCCGCGCATCGCGCACTCCTTCTTCAATGTGCCGCTCCACGTTTTCGATGACCACAATTGCGTCGTCCACCACCAGGCCTGTCGCCAGCGTGATTCCAAACAGCGTAAGCGTGTTGATGGAGAAACCGAAGAATTTGGCGAAAAGGAACGTTCCTACCAGGGAGACGGGAATCGTAATGGCCGGGATCACCGTGCTCCGCCAGCCTTGCAGGAAGAGGAAAATTACCAGGATGACGATGATGATGGCTTCAATCAGGGTCTTGATGACTTCCTGAATTGATTCCCCCACCGCCCGGGTAGTGTCAAAAGCCACCGTATATTTCAGCCCGGCAGGAAAACGCTGTGAAAGCCGCGCGACCTCGGCCCGTACGTCCCGGTCCACCTGGAGAGCGTTGGCGTTGGAAAGCTGCATTACGCCGATGCCCATGGCATCGATGCCGTTATAGCGGAGCTGCCCGCCGTAGCTTTCGGCTCCCAGTTCCGCGCGCCCAACGTCGCGCAGCTCAATTAGAGAGCCGTCATTGGTCCGTTTCAGAACAATATGTTCAAATTCTTTGGGATCGCTCAGCCGGCCCACCGCGCGCACGCTGATCTGGTAGTTCTGTCCGGCCGGCGCGGGCTGCTCACCCACGGCCCCGGCGGCCACCTGCACGTTCTGTTCGCGCAATGCATTGACCACGTCCTGCGCGGTCAGGCTTCGTGCCGCCAGCCGCACTGGATCAAGCCACAGCCGCATGGCATATTTGCGCTCGCCGAAGATGATCACGTCGCCCACACCCTTCACCCGCTTCAGAGCGTCGCGCACGTAAACATCAAGATAGTTGCTGATGAAGAGATTGTCGTACTGGCCTTTATCGGAATAGAACCCGAAGGCGCAGACAAACGAGCCTGTGTTTTTGTTGATGCCCACTCCCGTGGTCTGAACTTCGATCGGCAACCTTCCCAGCGTGGTGGAAGCGCGGTTTTGCACGTCCACCGCCGCAATGTCCAGGTTGTGGTCCAGATCAAATGTTACCGCGATGGAACTGGAGCCGTTGTTGCCGCTGTTGGAGGAGATGTAGCGCATGCCTTCCACGCCGTTGATGGCCTGCTCCAGCAGCGTGGTTACGCTGGTCTCAACCGCCTGCGAGTTCGCGCCCGTGTAACCTGCGCTCACTGTGACCGTCGGCGGCGTGAGATTGGGATACTGGGCCACCGGCAGCGTGGGGATGGCTGTTGCTCCGGCCAGGACGATCAGCAGGGAACAGACTGTAGCGAATACGGGCCTGCGAATAAAAAAATTGACCATGGACTTAACTCATTGCTTCCCGGGGTTGAAGTGCGCGGTTTCGGCCGCGCCGTTGGAAATCCATGAAAAATCGGAGACTCGGCTTTCCGTGTCCAGGAGTCTCAGCTTTGCGGGACTACCGGCATCCCATCCACCAGCATCTGTATGTTGCTCACGATAATCTTGTCGCCCGGTTGTATGCCCCCCAGCACCACGTAGTCATTGCCCACCAGGTCGCCCACTTCAATGCTCCGCTGCCGCGCCACCGTCTGTTGTCCTTGTGGTTCAGCAACAAATGCAAAAATCTTGCCGCTCAGCCGCGAGACCGCGGTCACCGGAATCACCGGGGAATTTTTTTCCGACCAGATCACGCGGGCATGCACCTGCTGCGCGTTGCGAAACTTCATCTCGGGGTTTGGCACTTGTGTCTTCACCAGCAGCGTTTGCGAATCCGTATCAACGCGGGGTGAAATGAAGAAAACTTTTGTGCGGGCCGCCGGTTTGCCGTTATCGTCCAGCAGGTCCACAGGCATTCCCATGCGCACCTGCGCTGATTTCTCGGCCGGCACATAGATGTAGGCCTCCAGCTGGCCGCCGTGGTCCAGGGTTGTGAGCTGGGTCTGGCTGGTAACGTGGTCCCCGATCTTTACGGGAATGTCGCCGATAATTCCGTTGCTCGGCGCGTTGACGGTGTAATAGCGGAGCTGCACCTTCTGCTCACGGATCGCGGCTTCCAGGGCGGCCGCATCCGCTTTGGCCGCGTCGTAAGCGGTCTGGGAAGCGTCCAGTTCAGCCTTGGCGATCACGCCCGCCGCGTACAGCTTCTGCTTCCGGTCCAGGTCCACCCGCGCCAGTTCCAGGTTCGCCAGTTTGGATTTGTACGTCGCTTCCTGATTGCTCACCGTGGCTTCCTGCTTCCGCGGATCAATCTCCAGGATGGGCGCGCCCGCCTGCACGCGCTCGCCGGAATGGACAAAGATCCGCGTAATATCTCCCTCCACCTGCGGTTGCAACACGGCGGCATTGCGCGACTTCAATGTGGCCAGATAGTCGGTGGACTGGGGCACCAGTTGGGCGCTGGCCGTTATCACCTTCACCGGAAACGCCTGGGGACCAGCCGGTTTGCCGGCATCAACCTTGTTGCCGCAGCCGGTCGCCAGCAGCGCGATGGCTGCCAAAGTGAGTGCGTGGATCGCTGTTCTGGGCATCAATGCTCTTTTCTCTTGTAGGTAACAACATTGGATTTACGCTGCTGGGCAGAGGCTGCAAATAATAAAGACGTTCCCTGTGCAATTCGGTTTAACAATCCAGACGAATTTACCAATTTCTGGAGATATTGCAGGCCGCCTGCCCTGCTTTCACAACTCATGGCGCTTCGCGCGCCGGCTCTCCCCGCCTCGAATCTGTCAGCCCTGTGCCCGGCTTGTACCCCCTCCACCGGCTCATCGCCAAATCTAAAGGACTTAGCCGCTTCATCCCCGGGGATGCCCAGTCGCTTCATGTGCACCCCTGAGGAGAGACGATTTTGAGCGGTCACCCCTCCGATGAGTTGATCGTGGGCCGACGCGCAGCCGAAAACCCAGTCCCTTGGGGAACTTGGCATTTTTGTGGCCTTTCAATGCGGATTCGCGGGCAACGGCGCGCGCTCCCTTACGTTACTGATCTGTAATGTTTGTGGCTGGGC
>DATIWA010000434.1:0-1684 GCA_035465515.1 Candidatus Limnocylindrales bacterium
CCATGAGCTACACTCTTCCCCATGCTCAAGAAGCTGCTGCCGGCCACCTGGTGGTCCCGCGTTATCTGGATCGCGGTCACGTACATCGTCGCGGCGGACTTCCTTCCCACTCTATTGCTCGTCATCATCAATTCAGTCGGCTACCTGCCTTACAGCGACCGTCCGGGACCGGGATGGCAGATGCCCCATCTTCCAACCGGTCAGGAACTCGGGTTCTTCGCGGGCTTTGCCCTTCTACTCCTTACTCCGACGGCGATTTATGCCCTGGCCTTTGCTGCGGCGGGATTGGCCCTCGGTTTCTGCCGGCTGCCGCACTGGGCGCTGCGGGCCATTTCTGCGCCTCCCGCATTTCTGGCGGCTGGAGTGCTCATGGCCGGCGTGGGCTGGTATATCGCAATCGCTGCGGTTGGCCCGTATATCGCGGCAGGATGCGCAGTGGTGTGGGCGCTTTTTGTTTTTCCAGCGCTGGTCCCTCGCATGACTCGTGGGCTTCCCATGGCCGCTAGGCTGGCTCTACCCATCGCCCTTGGAGTGGGCGGCACATATCTGCTTTTAATGCCGCTCCTGCCCGATTCGGCGCTAACCAATGCCAAGGTCGAAGTCATCAAGAAAGACGCCGCAGGCACAGAGCTTTCCAACCTGGACCTTAGCTACGTCGGACCGGCGATTGGGCAGCAGGCGAAAGGTCCGGGCAAATACGTTCCCCTTTATTGGATGAAGTTCACAACCGACGATCGAAATCAGGTTCGCGTGTTGCTGGTGATTGACGACGACCAGCCTGCTCCTCACGTCTTTGTTCTCCCCAGGACCGGCGACGTGATCTATCGGCAGAGCCAGGGGAAATGGACCCAGGAACGAACGGGCGGCAGTAGTTCAAAGCTGTCGCTCGAGCTGAGTCCCGATCCTTCAGGCGGAGTCCAGGTCCACATTAAGGGGCCATGCTGTTCTTCTTTGTCGGAGCATTTTGCCCCGGGTCGCTGACGGCTGATCGCTGGTGGGCAGGCCTCACTCTGGCCATGCAGTTCCGCATGCGCCCCGCAAGGTACATTCCGCCGCCGCGGTGAGCTGTCGCGTTTACCGCTTTTCAGCTTTGGCAATTTCGGAGATTTCATTCGCGTTCTTCGCGTTCATTCGCGGCGCTGAGCTCTCGCTCCTGATCTGCGTTCATCCGCGCAATTCTGCGCGGTAACTTTCCTTCACGTCTCTCGCGCGCATTGCGGTAATATTCCTTTCATTGCGCAACTTCCTCCGACTTCTTTGTCTCCTGCTCTGCCTGACCGCCGGCTCAGCCGCCCAGCAGAAACCCGCCGCCGGCCTTCAGCCGCTCCTTGCCGGCCTGATGAAGGACCACCCTGGCGCCGCAGTCGTGCTTGATGTTTCTTCCGGCAAGGCGCTCGCCCACTGGAACCTGAAACTTGCCGCCCAGCGGCTGGCCGCTCCCGGCTCCACCGTAAAGCCATTCGTCCTGGCTGAGCTTTTGCGCACAAAAAGGGCCGGTCCCGGAGAGCGGATCATCTGTCGGCGTCCGCTGTACATCGCCGGCCGGCGTATGGACTGCACCCACTCTCCCGCGGTCACAGATCTCAATGCCGCCGATGCCATCGCCTACTCCTGCAATTCCTATTTCTCTGCCGTCGCCACCCGCCTGACTCCCGCCGAACTGGCCCAGCTCTATCGGCGGACC